>DIKC01000090.1:0-444 GCA_002421565.1 Desulfobulbaceae bacterium UBA5628
CGGGGGGCGCAGGCCCACTCCGGCCGCCGCTCCATCATCATCGATTTTTCCTTGCCAGGTAAACGTGGTAAAATTCAATTAAATAAGGTAAGAGGGGGCGTAATCCCTTTACATTGATTTTTACCAGGCGCGGGTTCCCTGGCGGTGCCTGACGGTTTACAGCCTATGAAGAAAAATGATCCCGAATTGCTGGCAATGAGCGAGGCAACCGAGGCGGAATTGCTCGATTCCGACCCGGTTGTCCTGCCGTCGCCGGAGTTGCATCCCCTGGTCAGCCTCGGCGACGACGCCAACCTGCCGGCGCTGGGCAACCCCGCCCTCCATCGCTATCTCCAGGAAATCAGCCAATATCGCCTGCTCAGCCGGGAAGAGGCCGACGAGTTGGCCCGCCAATTCAAGGAAACCGGCGACCCGGAGCTGGCCTACAAGCTGGTCACCGCCAAC
>DIKC01000090.1:453-7958 GCA_002421565.1 Desulfobulbaceae bacterium UBA5628
AGAAGTACTGGATGCAGAATTTTCTCGATCTGATCCAGGAAGGCAATGTCGGGCTGGTCCAGGCGGTAAAGAAGTTCGATCCCTATCGCGGGGTGAAGTTCTCCTATTACGCTGCATACTGGATCAGGGCCTATATCCTCAAGTCGATCATGGACAACTCGCGTCTGGTCAAGATCGGCACCACCCAGGCCCAGCGTAAACTCTTCTTCAGCCTCAACAAGGAAAAAAAGCTCCTCGAATCCCAGGGCTTCAAGGCGGAGCCGAAGCTGCTGGCCCAGCGGCTCAACGTCAAGGAAAGCGAAGTGATCGAGATGAACCAGCGGATGAACAACTGGGACGTCTCCCTGGAAAGCCCGGTGCGCGAGGATGGCGACGAGGAACAGAAGAGCTTCCTGCCGGCCCTTGGCCCCGGAGTGGAGGAGAAGGTGGCGGCGGAAGAGGTGCGGGCCTGGATGGGCGCCATTCTCGAAAAGATGATGGAGACCCTCAACGACAAGGAGCGGGTGATTTTAAGCGAAAGACTGCTCAGTGACGAGCCCCTGACCCTTCAGGATATTGCCGATCGCTTTGCGGTATCGCGGGAGCGGGTGCGCCAGATCGAGTTCAACCTGCTTAAAAAAATGCGGACTTATCTGGAAAACGAAGTGCCGGACATCAAGGATTTTCTCGACGATTTTCTTAACCCCTGGGGATGAAAAACCATATGCAGGTACCTTTGCTTGATTTGCGTCAGCAGTTGCAGCCGTTGCGGGAGGAAATCCTGGCCGCGGTTACCGAGGTCATCGATTCCACCGGCTATATCCTCGGCCCCCGGGTGGCCAGCCTGGAACAGGAGGTGGCGGCCTATTGCGGCGCCCCCCACGGAATCGGGGTGACCAGCGGCACCGACGCCCTGCTGATCGCCCTGATGGCCCTGGAAATCGGGCCGGGCGATCTGGTGCTGACCACCCCCTACAGTTTTTTCGCCACCGTCGGCAGCATCCTCCGCCTGGGAGCGCGGCCGGTTTTTGTCGATATTGACCCGGTCAGCTACAACCTGGACCCGGAGGCGGCCGGCGAGTTGCTTGCCCGCTTCCCGGAAACCACCGCCCGGATCAAGGCGATGATTCCGGTTCATCTCTACGGCCAGTGCGCGGACATGGAGCCGCTGCTGGCCCTGGCTGATTGCTACGGTTTTCCGGTAATCGAGGACGCGGCCCAGGCGATCGGCGCCATGTGTCCGCTTTCGGCCGCCGCTACCTGGCAACGGGCCGGAAGCATGGGGACGGCGGGCTGTTTCTCCTTTTTCCCCAGCAAGAATCTGGGCGGAATCGGCGACGGCGGCATGGTGGTCTGCCGGGATAAGCAGTTGGCGGAAAAAATGCGGATTCTCCGGGTCCACGGCAGCGCCCCCAAATATCATCATCGTTTGATCGGCGGCAATTTCCGCCTCGATCCGATCCAGGCCGCGGTTCTTTCGATTAAATTGCGTTATTTGCCGGAATGGCATCGGGCCAGGCGGCGCAATGCCGATCGCTATCGCCGGCTCTTTGCCGAATCCGGGCTGGCGGAGGAGGGAGGTCCGCGGCTGCCGGTTCCGGTCTGGCGGGAACCGGCCGAGGCCGACGGAGTGGATGATTTTCATATCTACAACCAGTTTGTGATCCGGGTGGAGGGAGACAGGCGTGACGCCCTGCTCGCCCATCTCGCCGCCAATGGGGTCGGGGCGGAAATCTATTACCCGGTGCCTCTCCACAAGCAGCAATGCCTGGCCGGCATGGGTTACGGCGAGCAGCAACTGCCGGAAGCGGAACGGGCGGCCCGGGAGACCCTGGCCCTGCCCATTTACCCGGAATTGACCGAAGAGATGCAGGTTCGGGTGGTGGAGGTTATTTCCTCATTCTATCGCGACAAAAAGGCAACGGACGGAGCATGATCGGGCGGTACTTGCCGGCTTTGAGAGTGGGACGGCTGGCGGCCTTGGCGGCCCTGGCGGCGTTCTGTGCTCCAATTGGGGCGGAGGCGGCGGTTGAGCCGCCGCTGGTGCCGCCCCGAACTGTTATCCAGCAGGAACCGGCCCCGGCCGCGGTCTGGAAGAAAGAGTGGGACGAGGCGCGGGAACTGGCCCGTCGGGAACGTTTCCAAGAGGCGGCGGCCCGTTATGAAATGCTTCTGGCCCGGGAAAGCGGCCTCCATGAGGCCCGCTGGGAGTTGACCCGGATTCTGTTGCGCCTGGGAGAGACGGCTCTGGCGATTGCCCACCTGGAACTATTGCGGGAGGCGCAACCGGAGCGGGAGGAATACAGCCGCGCCCTAGCCTCCGCCCTTTTGGCCGAGGGCCGTTTCGGCCGGGCCGCCGATCTTTTCCGGCGCTGGCTGGAAGCCGCCCCCCGTGATCCCGAAGCGCTGGCCGGTCTGGTCGAGGCCATGATCGGCCAGGATCAAAAGGAAGAGGCGGCGGAGCGGCTGGTGACTTTGGTCGCCCTGGCCCCGGAAAACCGGGATCAGCAAGAGAAATTGGCCCGCCTCTATCTTGAGATCAAGCAGCCGGCCAAGGGTCTGCCCCTGGCCCGCAAGCTGGCCGAGCCGGCAAGCGCCGGTCGCTCCCTGCTGACCCTGGCGGCCAGGACTTATGAAGCCCTTGGTCAAGGCCGGGAAGCCTTGCCTTACTGGCGGCGGGTCCAGGCCCTCGATCCCGGCGACCGGCAGGCCGCCGCCCGGATCGAGGCCTATTTTCTCAGCGAAGGACAGGGCGAGGAAGCCCTGGTTCATCTGCTGGCCAAATTGAAGAACGAGCCCGATAATTCCACCCTCCTGCGCCGTACCGGCCAGGTCTATGTCGGGCTGACCCGTTTCAGCGAAGCCCTGCCCTATCTGGAGCGTTACCTCAAACATCGTCCCGACGACCGGGAAACCCTGCGGATGGTGGTGGATATCCACGCCGCCCTCGGCAACCGGGCCGAGGCCCTGGTCACCCTGGAACAGCTCCTGGCCCTGGAAGGGGAACCGAATCCGGACAAGCTCAGCCAAGCCGCCATGTTGTATGAGGCCCAAGGGGAGACGGCCAAGGCGTTGTCTCTTTATGCCCGGATTCTCAAGCAGCGTCCCGATGACCCTGAAATTCTGGCCCGCCAAGGGCGGCTGTTGATTGCCCAAGGCCGCAAGGATGAGGCTCTGTCCTTGCTGGCGCAACCGGAGCGGCGGCGGCAACTGCGTCAGGTTCTGGAAAAATGGCATGAACTGGAGCCGGACAATTGGGAAATCAGCCTGCGGCTGGCGGTCATGTATCTGGAAGCGGACGAATTGAACCGGAGCGCCGCGCTCTTCGCCCGACTGTCCAAGGCCGGTCTGGCCCGTCCGGAATTTTTTGCGGCCCGGGGGTTGTTGCATGAAGGCTTGGGCCGGCCTTACGCCGCCTGGCAGGATTATGAGCAGGCATTGGTCGTCTGGCCGGAACGGTTGGATCTCCGATTGCGCGCCTTGCGTCTGGCCGGGGAGTTGGGCCTGGTGGCGCATCTGTCCGAGCATCGGGATTATCTGGCCGCCTTGCCGACGGGATTTTCTTTTGAACAGCGGCTGGCAACCGCTGCCGCCTTGAGCCGGGGCGGAGAAATCGCGGCCGCTGATGCGATGCTGGCGGCGTTGTTGGACGAGGCGGATAACCAGGCCGCCGAATCGCTGGTGCGGCGGGAGATCGCCCGTCAGCGGCAGGCGGCGGGATTTTATTACGAGGCCGAGGAACAATTGCGGATCGCTCTTAATCTGGGGATTAACCGGGCGGATATTTTGTTTGCTCTGGCGGAGTTGTGTCTGGCGGCCAAACGGCCGGAGGAAGGGGCCATCTGGTTGGAATACCTGGCCGAGGACGGCGGCGTTTCTTTGTTTGCCCTTGAGGCGCTGCGGGTGCGAATCTGGTCGGCAATGGCCGAGCATCGGGTCGCGATCCGCCTGGCTGAACAGTTGCGCGCTCGGGCCACGGACAAGGCCGAGCAACAACGGGCCGGGTTGCTGCTCGGCCGGGTATGCCTGGCGGCCGGCGAGTGGTGGGGAGCAAGAGCGGCCCTGGCCGGATTATTCGAGGGGGAAAATTTGCCCCCGGAAGCATTGTTGCTGGCCCTGGCGATTAATGAGCAACAAGGGCGCATGGAGGAAGCGGAAGATCTGGCCGCCCGGGCGCGGCTCTGGGCCGGTGACGATCTGGGCCGGATCCTGGAACTTGCCGTTCTTGGCGGAGAATATGGTTTGACCAGACAAACGTCGGCCTGCATCGGCGATGGGGCGGCCCGGCATCCCGAGTCCCTGCGGGCCGGCTTGCTGCTGGCCGATGCCCTGGCCGCTGCCGGTCGCTTTGACGAGGCCTTGACCGCGCTGACCGAAACGGCGCATCGTTTCCCCGGCCGTTTGGCGGTGATCGGTCGCCAGGCGGAATTTTCCCTGGCTGCCGGTCGGCCGCAAGAGGCCTTGGTAGCGGCACAAGAGGCGGCGAGCACACAAGCCGGCGGCCGGATGCGTTTCAACCTGCTTGCGGCCCAGGCCCTTTGGCAGCAACGGCAATGGTCGGCGGCCCTGGAATTGTTGCCCAAGGCCCAGGAGACGCCGGTGGAGCAGCGTTTTATCGAGGCGGCCACCATTGCCGGGCTCTCCCTGCCGCCGGCCGAGGAACCGGATTTCTGGGATCAGTTGCTCCGCCGGCCGACCCCCAGAATGGAAACACTCATTAAGATAATGGCCCCGGAATATGCCGCCGACACGGCCCCGGAGCAGGCCCCCTGGCGCCGGATCGCCGCCCCTCTTTATGCCGATTATCGCTGGCAGGAGCGTTTTGCCCTGGAAACCGCTGCCCGTAGAGCCGTGATCCGGCGGGAATTTTTTAATGCCACCCGGGAATACGAACGACTGGTTCGTCTTTATCCCGACGATCCCGCTTTGCGCTATGATCTGGCCGGTTTGTACGGCCGCCTGGAAAGATATGAGGCGGAAGCGGAACTTTATGAGCAGTTGGCGGGCGGGCGCCTGGCCTATGCCGGTCTGGCGGAGGCCAGGGAAGGCAACCGTCTGCAACGGCGGCCCGGAAGCGCCGCCGTTTACGGCTATCGCCGGGAAGAGGGGAGGGAAGGTTACAAGGCCATGCGCCATGACTGGTACGAGTTGAGCCAGTGGCTGAGCCCCGGCCTGGGCCACAGGGTCGAGGTGACCGCCGGCCGGCTAAATTATCAAGGCACCGACCGGGAGCAGGAAAAGATGCGGGCCAATCGTTTGGCCGCCCGCTACAATCTCGATCTTTTTGCCGGCGTCGATCTGATCCTGGGGGCCGGGATGACTGCCTTTGATTACGGCCCCGACCGGCTCGCAACCGTGGCCGAGGTGGCCGGCGATTTGAGCGACCGTTTCTGGGGACGCCTCTCCTTTCAGCGGCAGTTGGTGGAGGATACCAGCGCCGCCCTTAAACGGGGGATCAGCGCCAACCGTCTCAAGGCGGAGGGGGCGGTGGACCTCTTTCCCCGCCTGCGGGCCGGGGCCGGTCTCGAGCGAACCGATTATTCCGACAACAACCGGACCAACGGTTATGATTTATGGGCCTCCTGGCTGATCCTCACCGATCCCACCCGGCTGGCCCTGCGTTACACTTATGACTTCAAGGATTCCAGCGAGTGGCAGCTGGGCGGCCCGCTGCTGGCCGACGGTTTTGCCGCTGATGACCATCCCTATTGGGCGCCGCTCAATTACTGGCGGAAAACCTTTGATCTTTCCTTCCGTCACCAGTTGACCGACGATCCCTTCCAGCGGGATGTCAACCGTTACTACACCATTGGTTACGCCCTGAGCTATGACTCCCGCGGCTATGCCCATCAGGCCTGGGAAAGCGCTTTTTTCGCGGAAATAAACCGCCGGCTGTTGCTCAAGGCCGGGTTCTCGCTGCGCAACTCCCAGGAATACCGGACCAGGGAATTGGCAGCCTCCCTGGTTTACCGTTGGTAGGCAAATGGGCCGGGTGCGGCTTGCAAGGCATCCTGGTTTGTGGTAAAGAATAATCTGGTTGGCGCCGTTTTCTTCCGCTTAGATGGCCGGAGAAAACGGCGCGATTTTTTTATTGTGCAAGAGGAGTAGGTAATGGTTGAACGAATTCCCATGACCAAAAACGGGTATGAGAAGCTGCGGCTTGAGCTTACCAACCTCCAGCGTCATGAACGGCCGGCGGTGATCGAGGCGATCGAGCGGGCCAGGGAACACGGCGATCTCAAGGAGAACGCCGAGTACCACGCGGCCAAGGAGCGGCAGGGCCACATCGAGGGCCGGATCATGGAGCTCAAGGACAAACTGAGTCGTGCCGAGGTGATCGATTGCAGCGAGCTTGATTGCGACCGGGTGGTCTTCGGGGTGGTGGTCAGGGTAGTTGATCTCGATACCGACGAAGAGATCGCCTACCAGTTGCTGGGACCCGAGGAGGCCAGCGTCGAAGGAGGGAGCATCTCCGTCCTTTCTCCCCTGGGCCGGGCGATGATCGGCAAGAGCGTTGGCGACGAAATCACGGTCAAGACTCCGGGCGGGGTACGCCATTTCGAAGTGCTGGATATCACCCTTCCGGCTGAATAAATACAGGCCTTTTGCCGCCCCTGCTTGCTTAGGCGGGTGGGGCCAGGATGCCGGAGAGGAAGATGTCGCTGATCTGGCCGGCGCTCTCCTCGATGGTGTAGCGGGGGTCGGGGAGCAGAACCCAGAGCCGGGAGGTTTCATCCAGAGCCCCGAAAAAGGCCCGCTTGAAAACCCCCGGCAGCACCGTGGCCCGAAAGATACCGCTGGCCTGCCCCTGTTTGACGATTCCGGAAACGATGTCGAGATATTCGACGAATTTGGTGTTGCGATACTCCCGCATGAATTTGTTGCTCTGCCGCAATTCCATTTGCAGCACCTCGGCCAGTTCCCGCCGGTCGTCCATCATCTTGAGGTGATGGAGGGCGAAAATCCGCAGCATTTGCCGGGGGTCGTCCTCTTTTTCCAGCAACAGCTTCACTTCCAGGATGATCTTGCCGATCTCCTCTTCAAACAGCGAAATCAGAATATCATATTTATTGTTGAAGTAGAGGTAGATGGTGCCGTCGGCCACCTGCGCTTCCTTGGCGATGTCCGAGATGCGGGCGTGGAAGAATCCCTGGCGGGAAAAGACCCGGATCGCGGCCTCGATGATTTTGGCGTGTTTGTCGGCGGTACGCATGGTTCACCTGCTCAAGGCGGAAAAAATGGCTGAATACTCATTCAGTTTTCGCACCTTAATAAAAAGGGGTAATAATTGTCAAGAAAGATTATTCGGCGTCTTTCCAGGCGGTTGTAGGAACGAAAAAGCAGCGCCGGAACAGGCCGCGACCGGCGCTTGCCAATCTTGACAAGAGGCGAAGGGAAACGGTATCTTGCGCCGACATGCGGGCCTTGGCGTTCCAAGGCCATCCGCGCCTTTTGACGAATATCCGGAGAAACATACAAGATGAAAATTCTGGTGATCGGGTCCGGCGGCCGGGAGCACGCCCTGG
>DIKC01000072.1:0-963 GCA_002421565.1 Desulfobulbaceae bacterium UBA5628
GTCGGTGAGGCGGCCGTCGTCGAGGACCTGGAGGAGTACGTTGAAGACCTCGGGATGGGCCTTCTCCATCTCGTCGAAGAGGACAATGGAGTACGGGCGGCGACGCACCGCCTCTGTCAGCTGCCCCCCCTCCTCGTAACCCACGTAGCCGGGGGGCGCCCCGATCAGGCGGGCCACCGAGTGCTTTTCCATGAATTCGCTCATGTCCAGGCGGATCATCGCCTTTTCGGTGTCAAAAAGGAAGCCGGCCAGGCTGCGGGCCAGTTCGGTCTTGCCCACCCCGGTGGGGCCAAGGAAGATAAAGGAACCCAGGGGCCGGTTGGGGTCTTGTAATCCCGCCCTGGCCCGGCGCACCGCGTTGGCCACCGCCGTAATCGCCTCTTCCTGGCCCACCACCCGGCCGGCCAGCACCCGGTCGGCGTGAACCAGTTTTTCCTTTTCCCCTTCCAGCAGGCGATCCATGGGGATCCCGGTCCATTTGGCGACCACCGCCGCCACGTCCTCCTCGTCCACCTCTTCCTTGAGCATCTTGCGGTCTTTCTGCACCTCGGCCAGCCGCTGGTTTTTGGCGGTCAGCTCTTTTTCCAGCTCCAGGATGCGGCCGTAGCGGATTTCCGCCACCCGTTTGAGGTCGCCCTGGCGTTCGGCCTGCTGCTCCTCGATCCGGGCCTCGTCGATTTTGGCTTTGATCCCCCGGATTTCCTGGATGACCTCCTTTTCCAGGTTCCAGTGGCCCTTCATCCCTTTAAGCTGTTCCTGGCAGTCGGCCAGTTCCGCCTCCACCTTGGCCAGCCGCTCGCGGGAGGCCTTGTCGCTCTCTTTTTTGAGGGCCTCGCGTTCGATTTCGAGCATGATCTTTTTGCGCTCGATTTCGTCGATTTCGGTGGGCATGGAATCGATCTCGATTCGCAGCCGGCTGGCCGCTTCGTCAATCAGGTCGATGGCCTTGTCCGGCAGGAAGCG
>DIKC01000072.1:1009-1228 GCA_002421565.1 Desulfobulbaceae bacterium UBA5628
TGATCCGCACCCCGTGGTGAACCTCGTACTTTTCCTTGATCCCCCGGAGGATGGCGATGGTGTCCTCGATGCTCGGCTCCTGAACCAGCACCTGCTGGAAACGGCGTTCGAGGGCGGCGTCCTTTTCGATGTATTTACGGTATTCCTTGAGGGTGGTGGCGCCCACGCAATGGAGTTCGCCCCGGGCCAGGGCAGGCTTGAGCATGTTGGAGGCGTCCA
>DIKC01000072.1:1245-7382 GCA_002421565.1 Desulfobulbaceae bacterium UBA5628
TCGATAAAGAGGATGATCTCCCCTTCCTTTTTCTGGATTTCCTTGAGCACCGCCTTCAAGCGGTCTTCAAATTCGCCCCGGTACTTGGCCCCGGCCACCAGGGAGCCCATGTCCAGGGAAAGGACCTGCTTGTTGCGGAGGGTGTCGGGCACGTCGCCGTTGACGATCCGCTGGGCCAACCCTTCGACGATCGCGGTCTTGCCCACCCCCGGTTCGCCGATCAAAACCGGGTTGTTTTTGGTCCGCCGGGACAAAACCTGGACCACCCGCCGGACCTCGTCGTCGCGGCCGATCACCGGNNACCGGGTCGAGCTTGCCCTGGCGGGCCACGTCGGTGAGGTTGCGGGCGTATTTTTCGAGGGCCTGGTATTTTTGCTCCGGGTTGGGGTCGGTGACCCGTTGGCTGCCCCGCACCGCGGTCAGCCCCTTGAGCAGGGCCTCGCGGTTGACCCCGTGCTTGATCAGGGCCTTGGCTGCGGCCGCGTCCTTGTCGTCGAGCAGGGCCAGCACCAAGTGTTCCTGGCTGACGTATTCGTCCTGCATCCCGGCCGCGACCTTGAAGGCGCGGTCGAGAAGGCGGCGGAAGGAGGGGGAGGCATAGACCTGACCCGCCCCGGCCCCGCTCACCTGCGGCACTCTGCCCAGCAGGATTTCCATTTCGGCGGCCAGGGTTTCGCGGCTGACCCCCATTTTCTGGAGTACTGGGGCCATTACCCCATCGGGCTGGTCGAGGAGGACTTTCAGCAGATGTTCGGGCTGGATTTCCTGATGCTGGCGGCTCTCCGCCAGGCTCTGGGCGGCCTGCACCGCCTCCTGGGATTTCTGGGTGAATTTATCGAATTGCATTTCGCATCCTCCTGGCGCCTGATTGGTCAAGCAAGTGCTTTTCCGGCCGTGCTAACGGGCCGAACAACATGACAAAAAGTAAGGATGGGGCCGGAAGATGTCAACCAAAGGAGGGGGAGATGTCGGCAATCCTTTGCCGACATCTCCTTGGGGTGGGGAGGTTGGGGTGAGAGAGGGTGGTGCGGAGAGAGCTTAGCGTTTTTTGTCGAGGCAGACCCAGGAGGTGCCGCGGGCCTTGGCCCGGTAAAGGGCTTCGTCGGCCCGTTGCAGCCATTCTTCCGTTTCCAGGCCGGGGCGCCACTGGGACAGGCCGATGCTGATGCCCAGCCGGCCGTGATCGCTGTTGCCGACAGGCAGGGCCGCCACTGCTTGGCAGATACGTTTGGCCAGTATCTTGGCCGCCGCCAGATCGCTGTCCGGTAGAAGCAGGATGAATTCGTCGCCGCCCATCCGCACCAGCAGGTCGCTGTTGCGAACCATCGCGGAGAGGGTGGCGGCAACCCGGCGCAGGGCCTGATCGCCTTCGGCATGGCCGTAGGTGTCGTTGAGTTGCTTGAAGCCGTCCAGATCCATGCTGGCCAGGGTCAGGGGATGATGATAGCGGGCGGCCCGGTCGAGCAGGGCCGGCAGCCGTTCGTCAAGAATCCGACGGTTGGCCAAGCCGGTGAGGGAATCATGACGGGCCAGCTCGAATAATTTTTCATATTCCAGGGCGCGTTGCAGGGGATCAACCAGGATATTGGCCGCCTTGCCGAGAATATCCACCCCGGCGGAATCGATATGGCGGTTGCGGCGCAACACCAGCAGCAGGCCGCTTTCCTGGTCGAAATCCAGCCGCCAGCGGCAGCCGTAAAATTCGCCCTGCCATTGACAGGGGGCGTTTTCTTCCAGCAAGGGCGCGTCCAGCAGCCGTTTGCCGGCCCGGATGATCCGCCGTCGCTGGGGGCCGTGGCATGAGCATTGAAGATGCTCGCGGCTCAGGTCATGGTTGCGGAAGGCTACTAGATCGTGGGCCACCTGGGGCATCAGCCAGACCGAAAAGGCGTCGATCATGCCGGGCAGATCATTGGCCCCTGCCAGTCGCGCCTGGAGCCGGTTTACCGTGGCCAGCCATTCGGTCTGGCGGCGGTAATGGTCAAGCTGTACCAGCAGGCTGCCGACGCTGGGGCTGGCCGGGGCGGAAGATAGCGGCGCGACCGGCTCCCGGCTGAAGGTGGTGTTTTCGGTAATGGCGGTGGCAACATTCATCAGACTTCTCCTGCGTCTGCAATTGTAATCGTTGCCTGTTTTTATATGCCATTTTCGTGCCAGTGTGGGCGGGAGGCCGCTTGTGTCTTCGGTTTTCTGCCGTGTGCTCAATGTAACATGCTGTAATCAAATGATAAAAAACAGGCAGGGAGTGGTCGGTGGCCGGTGGGGGCGGCGTGGCAGGGCGGTCGGCAACAGCGGCATGCCCGGCAAAATCCGCCGCCTGGTGGGGAAAAAAATGCCGCTTGGGGCGGCAAAGGGGCTATGGCAATGGGGGATGGCTTATTCCAGCCAGTAACGACGTTCGCGGAGAAATTCCGTGGTGGTCAAAGCGATTCCCGCCACCAGGACGGCGGTAACGGCGACTGCCGGCAGCCATCGCCAAGGGCGGCAGGAAGCAGCGGGCAGAGGGGGAAGGTCGCGGTGGCACCAGCGGCAGACCACGGCCAGGCGCTGGATTTTTTCCCGACAATATGGACAGATTCGCACGGCCATGAGCCCACTGTAAACGTCATGATCGATTATTGTCAAGGGCCGGAAAGCTGATATCCCGTTGTAAGGCTTGTGTTTTGACAGGGACGCTCCCCCATGCTATAGTGCGCCGGCTTTGTGCGGCGGTTGATTTTAACCAATAAATAACGAGGATGACGAGATGATGGTTACACGTTCCCAGGAGCTTTTTGCCCAGGCCCAGCGTTATATTCCCGGCGGGGTGAACAGCCCGGTGCGGGCTTGCAAGTCGGTGGGCTGCGACCCGATTTTTATCGAAAAGGCGGACGGAGCCTGGGTTTATGATGTGGACGGCAATGCCTATCTGGATTTTGTCGGCTCCTGGGGGCCGATGATTCTGGGCCACAATCATCCGGCGGTGGCGGCGGCGATCCGGGAGGCCCTGGCCTTTGGCGCCAGTTTCGGAGCCCCGACCCCCAAGGAGATCGAGCTGGCCCAACAGGTTACCACCGCTTTGCCCTCGGTGGAGCAGGTGCGCTTTGTCAGCTCCGGCACCGAGGCGACCATGAGCGCCATTCGTCTGGCCCGTGGTTACACCGGCCGCAAGGTGGTGGTCAAGTTTGACGGCTGTTATCACGGTCATGCCGACAGCTTCCTGGTCAAGGCCGGCTCCGGGGTGATTACCCTGGGGATTCCCGGCAGTCCGGGGGTGCCGGACGAGATCGTCAAGAATACCGTTTCCATTCCTTATAATGATCTCCCGACCCTGGAAAAAACCCTGCGCGACCCCGATCTGGCCATTGCCTGCGTGATCGTCGAGCCGGTGGCCGGCAATATGGGGGTGGTGGCGCCGGCCCCGAATTTCCTGACCCGCTTGCGGGAATTGACCGCCGAGCTGGGGATTGTCCTGATTTTTGACGAGGTGATCACCGGTTTCCGCCTTTCTCGGGGCGGGGCCCAGGAATATTACGGGATCAGGCCGGATTTGACCTGTCTCGGCAAGATCATCGGCGGCGGCCTGCCGGTGGGGGCTTACGGCGGCAAAAAGGAAATCATGGCGATGATCGCGCCGGAAGGGCCGGTTTATCAGGCCGGCACCCTTTCGGGCAACCCCCTGGCAATGGCGGCCGGGATCGCCACCCTGCGAGAACTGCAGCGTCCCGGTTTATATGAAGAGTTGGAGCGCAAGGCCGCCTTTTTTGCCGACGGGCTCACCTCTTTGGCGGCCAAATATCTTCCCGGCCGCACCACCTTGAATCGGGTCGGCTCGATGATGACCGCCTTTTTCACCCCCGGCCCGGTAACCGATTACGCCTCGGCGATCAAGGCCGATACCGCCCTCTATGCCGCCCATTACCGGAATATGCTGGCCCAGGGGGTGTGGCTGGCGCCGGCTCAGTTTGAGGCGGCCTTTATCTCCGCCGCTCAGTCCGAAGCCGAGCTGGCGACTGCCTTGGAAAAAACTGAGGCGTCGTTCAGAAAGCTGGCCCAAGGGGTGTAAAAACCGTTGACTTTGAGGGGGTGCCATGATACGAAACGGAACGATTCTGCGGACGGCCACGGGCCTTCATGTCTGAATCGCGCAAGGAAATAATGAAAATGCTGGCCGATTTCAGCACCATCGGGATGACGGTGGCCTTCTCCATCTTCATCGGGGTGGGCATCGGTTATCTTCTGGATCACAAGGTTTTCGGCGGTCGAACCGCGCCCTGGTTGACCCTGATTTTCCTCGGACTCGGGGTGGCGGCGGCCTTTAAAAATCTTTATATGATGGCCCGCCGCAAGGATCTTTAAGATGGCGGCGGAACAACTTTCCCTGGGCCGCATTCAGCTTTGGAGCTGGCTTCTGCTGTTGGGCCTTGCCGGCGCAGGCTGGTGGTTGTACTCGTTGCTGATGGCCCGTTCAGTGCTGATCGGGGGGATGATCGCCGGGGTGAGCTTTCTGCTCCTTAAACGCGATCTCACCAACTTACTGAATCGGGGGCCGCTGGCAGCGGTCAAGGTTCGTTTTTTTATTAAGTATTATGCCCGGCTGGCCTTGGTAGGCTGCCTGCTTTTTGTCTTGGTGAAGTACCGGGCGGTGGATGTGGTCGGTTTGCTGGTGGGGCTTTCCACGGTGCTGGCCAGTATCGTGATCAACACCGCCGTTGCGGTTAAAAAAACGTATTTTTGCAAATCTCAAAAGGTTTAGGGAGGGACGGAAGGGACCATGGAACATCCGATACTGTTTATCTCCGCGTTGCTTGAATGGCTGGGGCTGCCGGTACCCCACGGACCGGTGGGCGACACCCTGCTCGCCAAACTGGTTTCTCCCCACATGACCTACACCTGGCTGGTGATGATCTTCCTGATCGTGGTCGCCAAGCTTACGGTCGGCAGCGTTACCCTGGTGCCCGGCAAGGGCCAGAATTTCTGGGAGGCGATTATCGGCGGCCTGGAAGACTTCATGTCCGAGAATATGGGCCGGGAAGGGGCGCGGATGATGTTTCCGATGCTGGCCACCTTCTTTTTCTACATCCTGGTGGCCAACATGATCGGTCTGATGCCCGGTTTCTTTTCTCCCACCGCCAATCTTAACGTTACCCTGGGTTGCACCCTGATCGTCTTTTTCACCACCCACATCCTGGGCCTCAAGTTCCACGGGGCCGGTTACATCAAGCATTTTCTCGGGCCGATTCCGTGGCTCATTCCGCTGATGTTCCCCATTGAACTGATCAGCCATCTGGCCCGGATTCTTTCCCTTTCCATTCGTCTTTTCGGCAACATCATGGCCAAGGAGACCCTGCTCGGCATTCTCTTTATCCTGGCCGGGGCCTATTTTGCGCCGCTGCCGATTCTGGTGCTGGGGGTCTTTGTTTCCATTGTCCAGGCCATGGTGTTCCTCTTGCTTTCCATTCTCTATTTCTCGGCATCCATGGAACACGCCCATTGATAATCAGGCATTGCTGCTTGTTATAACGAAGAAGGCCAAATTAACCGTTAAACAAAGTCAAGGAGGAAGAAGCATGAAGAAGGTAGGAGTTCTTACGGTATTGATGGTGATGGGTATGGCCACGGTGGCGATGGCTTCCGAAGGCGGCACCGCCGCTTCCGGCGCGAATCTCGCCCTGATCTGCCTGGCGGCCGCCCTGTCGGTAGGCATCGCCGCTTTGGGTTGCGGCATCGGTATGGGTCACGGCATCGGCGGCGCTTGCTCCGGTATTGCCCGTAACCCGGAAGCCTCCGGCAAGATCACCGTAACCATGATCATCGGCCTCGCCCTGATCGAGTCCCTGACCATCTACGGTCTGGTTATCTCGCTGATTCTGCTCTTCGCCAACCCGCTGCTCGGCTAAGCGCAAACACTCATCAGCACCGCCGTTGTTTTTGTTTTATCCCGGTAAAGCCGTGGGGAGTTATTCCCGCGGCTTTACCTTTTTGAGGTTGGGGCCATGAAAAGTGTCCATCTTATCAGTCTTGGTTGTCCCAAGAACATGGTCGATTCGGAGGTCATGCTGGGGCTGCTGCTGGCTGCCGGTTATCAGCCGGTGGCGGAGCCGGCGGCGGCCGAACTGCTGTTGGTCAATACCTGCGGCTTTATTCAATCCGCGGTG
>DIKC01000072.1:7429-11730 GCA_002421565.1 Desulfobulbaceae bacterium UBA5628
CGGCTGCATGGTGCAACGCTACGGCCCGGAACTGGCCGCCGAATTGCCGGAGGTCGATCTTTTTCTCGGTACCGAAGAGGTGGCCGAGATCGTGGCCCGGCTGGAAGGCCTGGCCGAGGGGCAAGCGCCCGTTCTGACCGCCGCCGTCGCCCCCCGTTTTTTGATGAACGCCGAACTCCCCCGTCGCCTGGCCACCCCTCCCCATCGAGCCTATCTCAAGGTCACCGAGGGTTGCTCAAACCGTTGCAGCTATTGCCTGATCCCATCCATTCGCGGGCCGCTCCGCAGCCGTCCCTTGGCTGACATCCTGCGGGAGGCCAAGGGGTTGGCTGCCGCCGGGGTGCGGGAATTGACCCTGGTGGCCCAGGATCTCACCGCCTATGGCTTCGATCTTGGGGCAAAAGGGCCGCGTCTGCCCGATTTGTTGCAGGGGCTGTTGCAAGAAACCACCATCCCCTGGATTCGGATGCTCTATCTTTATCCCACTCGAGTCAGTGACCAATTGTTGGCCCTGGTGGCTGCGCAGCCGAGAATCCTGCCCTATTTCGATATTCCCCTCCAGCATGTGGCTGATCCGGTTCTGCGGACGATGAACCGGCCCTACGGGGAAGCAGAGGCCCGGGCATTGATTGCGCGGATTCGTAAGATTCTGCCGGAAGCGGCGATTCGCACCACCTTCATGGTCGGTTTTCCCGGCGAGACCATCGCCGACCTGAAGCGGCTGGCCCGTTTCATGGAAGAGTGCGCCCTGGATCACGTGGGGATTTTCGCCTATGCCAACGAAGAGGGGTGCGCCGCTGTCGCTCTCCCGGGCCATTGCCGACCGGCCACCAAAAAGGCTCGCCGCGACCGGCTGATGAAGTTGCAGGCGGAGATTTCCCTGGCCCGCAACCGCGAACGGGTGGGGCAGGAATTGGAGGTGCTGGTGGAAGGGGTCAGTTCCGAAACGGATTTGCTGCTGGAGGGACGGGCCTGGTTTCAGGCCCCGGAGATTGACGGCTGCGTTTATATCACCGCCGGTCAATGCCGCCCCGGTGAGCTGGTCAGGGTAAAGATCAGCGACGCCCACCCCTACGATCTGGTGGGAGAAATCAGCAGTTGACCTTGGCCTTCAGTTCCTTGCCTACCTTGAAAAATGGCAGGCGTTTGGGGCTGACCTTAATCTTTTCGCCGGTTTTGGGGTTGCGACCGTAGTAGGAGTCATATTCCTTGACCATGAAGCTGCCGAAACCGCGAATTTCAATGCTTTCCCCCCTGACCAGGGCATCCCGCATGGCATCGAAGATGGTTTCGGTGATGGAACTTGCTTCCCGCGTGGGAAGGTCGGCGGCGGTTGCCAGGGCTTCGATGAGTTCCGATTTGTTCATGTTTTTTCTCCTGACCCCTGACCCACTGAAGAACAAATAAAATCCATAAAATCCAACAAGATGAAGTATCTTACCCGGCCATCCCGCTGGATGTAAAGGGTATTTTGTCTTGGGGGGCGCAATTGAATATTTTACGGAGATCTTCCTCGTTCAGCCGCCGGTAAGCGCCCACCGGCAGCCGCTCCAGGCGGAGCCCGCCGTAGGCGATCCTTTTCAGATGGAGAACCGGATGGCCGATCGCCTCGAACATCTTGCGTACCTGCCGCTTGCGGCCTTCATGGATGACCACCTCCAGGGTGGTGGTGGCGCCTTCCCGTTTCAGCACCTTGATCGTGGCCGGCCAGGTGCGGCGCTCTTCGATCACGATCCCTTGCCGGAGGGCGGCCAGTTGATCCGCCTTGGGCGCCCCTTGCACGGTGGCCACATAGGTGCGGTTGATTTCATGTTTGGGATGGAGGATGCGCTGGGCCAGGTCGCCGTCATTGGTGAGTAACAAGGCCCCTTCGGTATCCAGGTCAAGGCGGCCCACCGGAAAGAGGCGAAGCTCTTTTTCCCGGATCAGGCTGGTGACAATGGGGCGGCCTTGGGGATCATGCATGGTGGTCACATAGCCGCGCGGTTTGTTGAGCAGAATAGTGGTGGCGCGGGTGGGCAGGCGCAGGGGGTGGCCGTCAAAGGTGATTTGCTGCTGTTCCGGGTCGGCCAGGGTGCCGGGTTGGTTGACCACTAGCCCGTCCACCTTTACCCGGCCTTCGGCGATCAAGGTTTCCGCCTTGCGCCGGGAGCCGACCCCGGCCCGGGCGAGGATTTTCTGGAGTCGTTCCTTCATCGGCGACGCTTACGGCTGGGATAGAGCCGGGCGGGGCGGCTTATTGATAATCACCCCGGCGGTATTTGGCGCTTTCCAGGTAGGAGACGGTGGCGACCCGATCCAGCAGCTTGGCCAAGGGATCATCGGCCGGCAGGTCGTTGCGCATGGCCAGCAAACCGGCGGTTTCTTCTTCCAAGGCCGCGACATAGGGCTCAAGATCGCCGCTTTTCAGGGCCGGATTGCCCAAGGCCTGGCCAAAGGCGTCCAGGGTGCTGATCGCGGTTTCCGAGAGGCTGAGTCCTTCGATCCGTAATTGGGGCGCAACCGTTGTGGCCGGAGCGGCGGGGGCGGTGGCGCCGGCCGGGCCGCTTTGCTCAAGACCGCGCAGTTCCTGGGCCAGAATGCGGGCAAAATCCAGACCGTTCGCCTGGTTGGCGGCACCGGCCGATTTGCCGATTTGGTTGAGGTTCGGTTGCAGATCGGAAATTTTCATTGCTACCCCCTGGCGGCGGTAATGGGGCGGATCGGTCGATGCGCCCGGCTTGATCGGTTGTGTTTCCTTTATACCTTATCGGTGGCAGCGGCGTCAAACATGAGCGTTGGCCGCAACTTTTCCTTGTTTCAGAAGCCGGGCAGGATCCGGGCCATCTTGTCGTCCACCAGTTTTTTGGTGGCCGGATCCACTTCCAGCACCGGAGGATACCACGGTTTCAGGCGGCAGTCAAAGACCACCGGCGGAGTGAGGCCGAGATGGAAGCGGCGCACCGCCTGGGTGGCGGCGGCGTGAATATCGGCGGCCGGCTCGAAGCGGGTGAAAAAAGTCCAGATGAATTCCTGGAGATTGGCGGTGNNACCAGCACCACCACCGGCCAGTCGGCCAGGGCGGTGGCGGCGGCCAGCCGCCGGGGCAGATCGCGGTCTTGCTCGTAGGAGGCGCCTTCCACCACCAGGGTACCGGGGAGAAAGGGGGCCAAGGCTCGGCACTCCGGCGGCGCTTCGCCCCGGAACTCTTCGGGCAATACTCGCCGTGCCTCCTTGCCCAACCCCATCATCATCGCCTTGGAACCGGAATTGACCGACGGCCCGGTATAATCCAGGGTATCCTGGGAGACGTTGGCAAAGACAAAGAGATCGGTCTGCCAGTTGATCCGTTCCAGGACGTGGCGCCAGAGGGTTTTAAAGTCGGCCGCATCCAGGTCGCCGTCGGTGAGGATCAGGAATTTGGTCAGGGAAAGTTGCCCTTCCCCTAGAATGCGGAGGCCGGAGGCAAAGGCCTCGCGGGGATAGCGGTCGCGGACCCGGGCCGCGGCCAGGCAATGGAAGCCGGCCTCGCCGAAGGTTTTGAGTTGGCGCACTCCGCTCATAACCAGGGGGAAGAGGGGAGAGAGCAGATCTTGGAGAAAATCGCCGATGTAGAAATCCTCCTGGCGGGGACGCCCCACCACCGTAGCCGGATAGATGGCGTCCTTGCGGTGGTAGAGGCGTTCGATCTTAAAGACCGGATAATCGTGGGTCAGGGAGTTGTAGCCGTAATGATCGCCAAAGGGGCCTTCCGGCCGCCGGAGATGTGGCGGCACCACCCCCTTGGCCGCGAACTCGGCATCGGCCACCAGCCGATGGCCGCCCAAGGGGTCGCGGGTCATGGGCAGTTTCTCGCCCAGGATCAGGGAGGCCAGCATCAGCTCCGGGATGTTTTCCGGTAGCGGCGCGATGGCGGCCATCATCAGGGCGGGCGGGCCGCCGATATATAAGGTAAGGGGCAGGCTTTCGTTGCGCTGCTCGGCGGCGTGATAATGATAGCCGCCTCCCTTGTGAATCTGCCAGTGGATGCCGGTGGAGGTGTCGTCGTGGCGCTGGATGCGGTACATCCCGAGGTTGTGGCCGCCGCCCTCCGGGTGTTCGGTGTAAACCAGGGGCAGGGTGACAAAGGGGCCGCCGTCGCTGGCCCAGGAGGTAAGCAGGGGGAGATCGCTCAGGCGGGGCGGGATTTGGCAGTTCTCCAGAATCGGGGCGCGGCGTACGTTGCGGGTGCCGATGGCGGCGGCCTGGCGGAAGAGGTGGCGCTGCCCCCAGAGCCGCTCCAGGGTGGGCGGCAGCATGGTTTCCGCCGCCTTGACCAGATC
>DIKC01000081.1 GCA_002421565.1 Desulfobulbaceae bacterium UBA5628
CGCAACTCCACCGCCGCCCCGGCCGCCGGCGCCAGCCCCTGGCGACCGAGACAGGCGAGAATCCCCTCGGCCACTCCCTGCACCAGCCTTTCAACTTCCGGATGGATTACCGCATCCGTCTGATCTTCACGGACGGCGGCCAATCGCCCTGAATCATTACTTTGTGGCATGAGACACCCCCTCACGGGTTTTTCATGATCGACCAACCAAAGGTGATTGGCCAACGGAACAAATTATAACGCGCCCGGCTGAAGAAGGTACATCTTTTTCCGTCCCGCCATCTCATGGTTGACTTAAATCAGGGTTGATGCTAGGTTTACCGGCAACAATAATCGTTGATCAACTTTTTAAAATCCACAGAATCAAGGAGTAATTTCATGCGCCGAACATTCCTCTCCGCGAAACTGTTGCGCCGGCTGCTGGCCGGTCTGGCCGTTGTCATGCTGCTCGCCGTCCCGGCGGTAGCGGCGGAATACGCCAGCGTCAGCAAGGACGGGGTCAATGTCCGCTCCGGCCCCGCCACCGACAAGGAAATCCTCTGGGAACTGTTCAAGGGTTTCCCGCTCCAGATTCTGGAACGCAAGGGGCAATGGGCTCAAATCGTTGATTTTGAAGGCGACAAAGGCTGGATTTACACCCCCCTGCTGAGCAAGGAAAAGACGGTGATCGTGCGGGTACCCACCGGCAACCTGCGGGTGGGGCCGGGAACCAATTACGAAATCTCCGCCTCGGTCAAATATGGAGTGGTCTTCAAACCCTTGGAGCGACGGGGAGAATGGGTCAAGGTTGAGCATGGCGACGGCACCAGCGGCTGGATGCACGACAAGTTGCTCTGGCCCGACACCCTGTAACCGGAGCGGATTTTTTTGCAAGCACGAGGGGGAAACCAAATGAAAACCGCTCTCTATCCTCGCCATCCGATCCTGCTGGTCGATGACGAAGAGCATAGCCTGGCCAGTTTTGACATTGCGCTCAAAACCAACGGCATCACCAATACCATTCGTTGCGCCGACGGCCGCCGGGTAGCCGAGCTGGTCGTGAGCAAGGACGTGGAAATCGTCCTCCTCGACCTGATCATGCCCCACGTCGCCGGCAGCAAAATTATCGCCCATCTCGGCGAACACCATCCGGAAATACCGGTGATCGTGATCACCGGGGTCAACGAGGTGGAAACCGCGGTCGAGTGCATGCGGCAGGGCGCCTTTGACTATATCGTCAAACCGGTGGACGTCGACCGCCTTCTCCCCAGTGTCCAGCGAGCCCTGGAAGTGCGGCGGCTGCGGCGGGAAAATTCCCGCCTCACCGACCGTTTTTTCGCCACCGATCTCAAGAATCCGGAACTCTTCCGCCCGGTCATCACCCAGCACCCGAAAATGCAGGCGATTTTCCAGTACTGCGAAGCAGTGGCCGAGGGCCGGCAGCCGGTGCTGATCACCGGCGAGACCGGCACCGGCAAGGAAGAGATCGCCCGCATCCTCCATAAACTCAGCGGCCGGAGCGGCAACTTCGTGGCGGTCAACGTGGCCGGCCTTGACGATCATCTCTTTTCCGACACCCTCTTCGGCCATGCCAAGGGCGCTTTCACCGGCGCCGAGCAAACCCGCTCCGGCCTGATTGAAAAAGCGGCGAGCGGTACCCTCTTTCTCGATGAAATCGGCGATCTCAGCCCCGCCTCCCAGGTCAAGCTGTTGCGCTTCCTGGAAACCCATGAGTATTATCCCCTGGGGGCCGACCAGCCCAAGAATTCCGACGCCCGGGTGCTGGTGGCGACCCTGCGGGACATCAACCAACTGCAAGCCGAGGGAACACTCCGCACCGACCTCTATTACCGGCTCCGCACCCACCATGTCCACCTCCCGCCCCTGCGGGAACGCAAGGAGGATATCCCCCTGCTGCTCGAACATTTCGTGGCGGCGGCGGCCAAGGAGTTCCGCAAGCGGCAACCCACCTGTCACCAGGAAGTGGTGCCGTTGCTCAAAAGCTACCCATTCCCCGGCAACATCCGAGAACTTAAAGCCCTGATCTATGACGCGATCAGCGGCCACCGGGCGCGGCTGCTACGGGCCGAAAGCTTCCGCAAGGCCCTGGCCGCCGGCCCGCAAAGCGCCACCGCCGCCCCCAGCCTGCTGACCGAAGGAACCGTCCTGGACGGCAACAACGGCAGCACCTGGGTGGAAAAATTCGACCGGCTTCCGACCCTGAAAGCCGCAGCCCATGCCTTGGTTAAGGAAGCTTTGCGCCGCTCCGGCAACAACCAGCGGGTGGCGGCCCAACTTCTCGGGATCACCCCCCAGGCTCTCAATCAGCGCCTCAAAAGGCTCTGATGCCGCTCACCTCGCCCCGTACCGGCCGAATCCTGGCGGTGGACGACGAGCCCTTTGTCCTCCACCTCCTGGAGATGCAGGCCCGCAAACTGGGCTACCAGGTAGTCACCGCCGACAACGGCCCGGCCGCCCTGGAACTCATCAGGCAGCAACACTTCGATCTTCTTCTCACCGATATTCTGATGCCGGAGATGGATGGCCTGACCCTGCTTGGCGAGGCCCGCCGGCTCCAGGCCGACCTCGAAATCATCGTGGTTTCCGGCCAGCATGAGATCAAGACCGTGGTCGAGGCGATGAAGCAGGGGGCGGCCAACTATCTGCAAAAACCCCTCTCCCGCCAGGAACTGGAAATCGCCCTGGCCAAAGGCATGGAACGGGTGGCGCTACTGCGGCTGCTGCGGGAAAAACAGGCGGAGTTGGACCGGACGGCCCGGGAACTGGACGAACATCGCCGCCACCTGGAACAACTGGTGGAGGCCCGCACCGCCGAACTGGCGGCGACCAACCGCCGCCTGCAGGCGGATATCAAGGCCCGGCGCAAGGCGGAACAAGAGGCGGAAGAGCGCCGCCGGCAACTGATCGAAGCGGATAAAATGGCCTCGCTGGGGGTGCTGGTGGCCGGGGTGGCCCACGAAATCAACAATCCCAACAACTTTATCACCATGAACGCCCCCATCCTCCAGCAAGCCTGGGACGATCTCCTGCCGATCCTCGACCGGCAACTGGCTGAACATGGCGATTTCAGGGTGGCCACCGTCCCCTTCAGCGAAATGCGCCACCACATCCCGGAGCTGCTCACCGGCATCTCCCAAGGGGCTGAACGCATCCGCAAAATCGTCCGCAATCTCAATGACTACGCCCGCCAAAGCGCCGCCGCCATGGATCAGGAATTCGATCTCAATCAGGTGGTGAGGGCGGCCCTGACCCTGCTGGCCTCGCCGCTGAAAAAGGCCACCCACCATCTGACGGTGGAGTGCGCGGAAGAGTTGCCGTTGATCCGGGGCAATTTCCAACGGGCCGAACAGGTGGCGGTCAACCTGCTCCAGAACGCCTGCCAGGCCCTGACCGACCCGGAACAGGCGATCACGGTGCAAACCTTTTGCAAACCAGGAGGCAAACAAATCATCCTCAGGATCAGCGACCAGGGCCGGGGAATCGAAGCCAAACACCTGAAACGGATCCAGGATCCTTTTTTCACCACCAAACGGGAAAGTGGCGGCACCGGCCTGGGCCTCTCCATTTCCGCCGGGATCATGGAAGAGCATGGCGGCTGCCTGGAATTTTCTTCGCAACCGGGGCAAGGCACCATTGCCCAGGCCGCCTTCCCGGCAATATAACAATTTATATTGATAGTTCCAAAAGGTTGCGAACCAGCCTAATGCCTGCAATTGGCTCGTTATCCGTCCCGCCGCCCACAATTAAGTCAATAAAAATTGCTAATCCCACCAAGGCGACAACCGCCTTCCCGCCCGAACAACCATCTGTATTTGCTGGATAAAAAAATATCCTCCCCGCTCTGGCACGATTCTTCCATAAGGATGCGCGGACAAGCCAAGCCGTCAGCTCTTTTCTCCTTTTGTTTTTTCCGAATGCCGTTGGGTCGGCACCCCCTCGCCGACCCAGCCTCCTGCCGGATCCACCAGGATCCGGCAGGAGGTCAGGCTGTTTTCTCCACCCCCCGCCCCCGGCAAAAAAGGTTGACCGAACCTCTCGAACACACTACATAAAAACAATCTTGCTTTTCTCAGACCCTTTGACAAGGAACTCCCTCGATGGTCACCATCGTCACCCTGGGCCCGGAAGGTTCACACACCTGGCAGGCAGCCCGCCAATACAATCCGGACGCCTCCCTGCTGCTCCTTTCCGACCCCGCCGCGGTCGCCGCCGCTCCCGGCCGGGGCGAGGCCGATTACGCCCTGCTCCCCGTCTACAGCACCCGGGAAGGACATCACCAGGATTTCTGCCGCCTGCTGCGGGCGGTTCCCGGCCTCCATTGGGTGGACAACGTGGTGCTGCCGGTGCATCTCTCCCTGGGCGCCCCGGCCCCCGACGGCCCCTTGGAAGTGATCGTGGGACGGGCCGCCAACCTTCGCCAGTGCGAGGAACACCTCAACGCCAACCTGCCGGGGGTAGACCTGATCGCGGTCCATGATCTTGACCGGGCAGTGGCGGCCCTAAAGGAGAACGGCCGGACCAGCCACGGGGTGATCGAGGCGGAATCAGCCCTGCTCGCCTACGGCCTCAACGTCCGGGTCCGGGAAATCACCCCCGGCATCCGCACCCGTTTTGCCTTGCTCGGCCCCAAACTGCCGGCCGCCACCGGCTACGACGCCACCGTGGTCGTCACCGCCCCCTTAAAGGATCGAGTGGGACTGCTTTTTGAAATTTTAGGCGAATTCGCGGCCCGGGGAATCAATCTCCTGGACATGCGCTCGGAAAGCGACCCCCAGAGCCAGGAATTGCGTTTCTTCATCGAAATGGAGGGGCATATCCAGACCCCGGCGATCAGCGAGGCCCTGACCCACATCGAACAGCGGGTAATTCAGGAGCCGGGCGCCATCCGGGTGCTTGGCGCCTTTCCCCGGGTGGATATGCGGCCCAAGCACATCCGCCGGATCGGTTTTATCGGCAGCGGCGAGATGAGCCAATGGTTTGCCGACCGTCTAGCCGGCGAAGGCTATCAGGTGCTGATCACCGGCCGCAGCAGCGAGTTGCGGCCGGAAGCCATGATTCCCCAGGTCGATCTGGTGGCGATCTGCGTTCCGATCAGTGCCACCGTGGCCGCCATCGGCCAATACGGGCCGCTGCTCAAAGCGCCCCAGGCCCTGGTGCTGCTGGCCGGGGAGGCCGAGGAGACCCTGGCCGCCGCCCAGACCCACACCGAAACGGGGGTGGAGGTGCTGTTGGCCCACAACCTCTGGGGGCCAAAGGCGGCCACCATGAAGGATAAAAACGTCTCGGTGGTGCGCACCCCCAGGAGCGGCATCCTCTGCGCCGAATTCGAGGGCTTTCTCTACAAGCACGGGGCCAACATCTCGCTCGATTCCGCCCCCCGCCACAACCTGCTGATGGGGGTGAGCCAGAAACTGCCCTCGGCCCTGGCCCTCGCCCTGGCCATGACCCTGGAGCAGCACCAACTGCCCACCGCGGAAATCGAGAACCACGCCACCCTCACCTCGATCTATACGATGCTGGCAATGGCCCGGATTCACGCGCAAAACCCCCGTACCTACGCCGAGATCCTCGCCTGCCCAGGGGAAGGCCGGCGAATTCTGCGTGATTTTGCCGCCAATCTGCTCAAGATTCTCGATCTGGCCGAAGGCGGCGACATCAACGCCCTCTCCGCCCGGATCAACGACAACCGCGCCCACCTGGGCGAGGATTTTCTCAAGACCGCCATGACCCAGGCCCTGGCGGTGGACAATATCCTCAATAACCGCGCCCAGCGATGAGCGACCCTACTTACCTGATACCACCCCTGCTCGGGGCTCTGATCGGTTACCTGAGCAGTTTCCTGACCCTGAAAATGCTCTTCCGCCCCCTGCAACCCCGGCATTTTCTGGGCCTTCGGGTACCCTTGACCCCAGGGGTGATTCCGGCCAACCGCCACCACCTGGCCCGGAATATCGGGGAGATGGTGGGCCGCCAGTTGCTCAGCCCGGAAGATATCCGCCACGCCTTGAGCCGGGCCGATTTTCAGCGCGACCTCCGGCGACTGCTCAGCGACCAGGTCAATACCATCTTTGCCGCCGAACAGGGGACGGTGGATTCGCTGGTGCCGGAACGCTTCCGCTCCTATTTCCGGGTGGGGATAAAAATCGTCCGCTGGCGTTTTCTCAAGCATCTCCACAACCACCTGGACGGAGACGCCTTTGCCGAGGCCCTGCGCGAGGCAGTGGCGCAGGGCGACAGCCAAGAACTGCTGGCCCTTTTCCGGACCCGCCGGGTCAAGCGCATGCTCGACCGGCTGCTCATCGATCTGATTGAAACCCGGCTCCTGGCCCAGCCCTTAGGAAGGCTCGGCGATCTCCTGCCCAAGGAAGTCCAGGCCGGTATGGACGAGTATCTCCGGCAACAGATCAACCGCCTCCTGGAACAGAAGGTGCCGCCCCTGGTGGATGCCCTTAATATCCGGGAAATCGTGATCCGCAAGATTGATGAACTTGAGCCGTTGCGGCTGGAGGGGTTGTTGCTGGCCGGGATCGAAGAACGTTTCAAGTACCTCAACCTCGGCGGCGCCTGCCTCGGTTTCTGCCTCGGCCTGCTCCACCTGTTCTTACTTTCCGGGCTTTAAAAAAAATCGGGAACTTTTGGTCGAACCGGCGGTCTTTAATACATAAACTCTTCCCTCGGAGTTTTGCTTGCTTTCCTCCTCTCTCCTCCTTTAGCCCGCAAGGGCGGCAAGCGAAAGGGGCCGTTCCTCTCCTCCGGAACGGCCCCTTTTTTTAGCCGCACTGAACCTCGATCTTCTTGGGCTTGGCCGGCTCCACCTTGGGCAGCACCAGGGTCAGCACCCCGTCGCTCATGGTGGCCGCGATCTTCTCCTGATCAATGGTCTCGGCAATGGTGAAACGGCGCAGATAATGGCCGGTTTCAAACTCCCGCAGCAGGCTGCGTTCGTCGCTGCCGCCGTTGGCCGCTTTGTGGCCCTTGACGGTCAGGGTATCGTTTTCCAGATTGATTTCAACCCCGTCCTTGGCCACGCCCGGCATTTCCGCCAGCAGGGTGACCGCCTCCTCGGTTTCGTAAATATCCACCGCCGGGATGAAACAGCGTTCCGGCTTGGTCGGCTCACCGCTTTGCGGCGCTTCCATCTTCTGTTGTACCTGCATTTCCTTGTCGCTCATAATCCACCTCCGTTGCTCAATCTACGCCCCGACCTTGACCTCGATCCGGCGGGGTTTAACCTCTTCCGCCTTGGGCAGGGTGATGGTCAGAATCCCGTTAACCGCCACGGCGGTAATCTTTTCCGCCTTGACCCTGGTCGGCAGGGTCAAAGCGCGGCTGAAACGACCGCTTTCAATCTCCCGCCGATGATAGGACAGCTTCTCCACTCCGGGAGTGGTGCGGCGTTCGCCCTTGATGGTCAGGGTATCGCCTTCCACCGATAACTCCAAGTCCTCCGGTTTCAAGCCGGGCACCTCGGCCCGGACGTAAATGTGGTGTTCATCCTCGGAGACATTAAGGGGGGGAAAGACCGTGGCCCCGGGCCGAGCCACGGAACTGCCGCCCAGTCCCTGAAAGAGAGTATCGAATTCCCGGCGCATTCGGTCAAAATCCGCCCAGGGGTTCCGGAAAACCGGTTGTTCGGAAAATCGGATAATCGCCATACTCCACCTCCTGTACGCTTGCTGATAATAACTTGATTACACGAAGAAACACCGGCGTTTTCGGCAAATAAGATAATACCGCTTAAAAGCTTGTCAAGATCGGGAGCGCAGGACTCATACCGACAGTTCAAGTGGCAATGGTACTGGTCTCGGTGGATTGGCGGGCTCTGCTCAGTCGCTGTCGGGCGCAATGCCCTCAAGCCGGCAGCGTTCCAGAAGATCGAGCAGTACCAAGCACTGCTTTTCTGAGGGAACCCGCCCAGGAATCTGAGTGGCTATTTCCAGAATAGCAAGCTCCTTGGGAGAGAACAGTCTTCTCGCGGAGCCTGCCGCGAGTATCGCGGACCATTTCTCCGAAGAAAGCGCAAAAACCTGCGCTTGGGCCTTTATTCCATCGTCGA
Source organism: Desulfobulbaceae bacterium UBA5628 (assembly GCA_002421565.1). Lineage (GTDB taxonomy): Bacteria > Desulfobacterota > Desulfobulbia > Desulfobulbales > Desulfurivibrionaceae > UBA5628. The sequence goes on from DIKC01000081.1 coordinate 8,056, forward strand.
TTTTCTGAATTTTCCTGGCACCCTTTATTTCAATCCTCTCATCCTCTTTTGAAAGCAGCCCCCTAAAGAATTCAGCGGGAAGAACGGACTCAAGCTCAGAAATTCGTTCCTGTATCCTCTTCCAGCACATATCCTTCTTACACCATTCCGAGATATTGAAAATGCCCGATGGTGGATTCACAATGTCATCGTTGACGAACTTGGCAGCGACGGCAATCGCATTAGTTAAATTTTGTGACAGACCCTGCGAATTCCAAACCTTTTGGACATCCAGTGACTTTCCATGCCGGCGGCAAATTTCGCTCAACGCTGCGATTGCATAAGCCACAATATTTGCCCTGTAGCCCCCGTGATACCAAGGTTGCATGGAAACTAGCTTTTCCGTCTCCTTGAAAATCAGCGCGCGGGCAATCGCACGACGATAATAAAATTCGTTAAATCCATCAGAAGACTTCGCCCACTCTTGGCCGATGCGTTCAGCGTAGTGAGAAAAATTCTTTTGAGCACCAAGATTCACCCATTTAGGGTGATCATCCCAAACATTTTCAAACTTGGCGAGATCGGTTTTTGTAAACATCTGGGGTTTCGGATTCTCGGCCTTGAAACGACGTTGCTCAGCAGGAGTCATCTTCGCTTGTGCGTCGGCATACTGACCTCGTGCGCGTTCATAGAACCATTTGGTTTCACGCTGCCCTCCCTGCTGTGCCGGCGCCCATATTCTCCGAGAAAAATCTTCCATACGAATATGGAACGGATGGTTGGAAAAGAAATCTGCCGCGTTCACTTTGTTCTGGGTATTAGCATACTCAGAGATTTTGGGGACAACTGTTTCACTCTCCTGACTGTCAATCACGGCAAGTTTCATCTGCACAAAAATGCCGTCCAAGGAGGCTTTGTCCTTCCGCTGTGTATGGAACAGAGAAGCAGTAGTCTGACCACCGTTCACGATCTGAAGATCATTGATCCGCATTATCTGCGGTCCGGCTTCACTCATTCCGGTTTCCACTTCCTGGGCCGTTGCCGTTATCCCGTTGTTGTACGCGAAAAACATATGCGGTTCGTTGAGAATAGTGGCACGGATACCTTTATTAACATTACCCCTCGCCTGAAGGAAGCACCTGACGTTCTGCTCTAGCAGTCTTGCCCCGAATTTCTCATAAAGACCTGCAAGTATTGTCGCCGGCATGACGACAAGATATGACTGGTATGCTTCTGAACCAAGGTGCGCTGGCAGGCATGATATGCCTGTTCCGAACATCTCCAAAAAATCAAGATCAAGCGGTTCTTTCCTTCCGCGTGAACTGCGCTGGCGCTGGAGCCGTGAAATATCCCAGATGTGATAACTGACGGGGATGCCCCCGGATTGACCTTCTGGAAGTGCCTGTATTCTGTCGCTTAGCGTCCGTTCGGACAGAAGAAGAAGGTTTACTTGGCGAATGCCCTCCTTGCGGTCGGCAATCTGCCGGGCGAGACCATACTCTGGAGAAGTAATCTCAAGTTCTCTGTAGAGTCCTTTTTGAAGGCTTGCTTCAAAAAAATTTACGGCGCGTTTAAATGCAGCTTCTGCTTCCGTTTTTGTCAGCGAAGCCAATTCGTTGCGGCAATCAAAATCTGCGACAAACAGCTCAAGGACACCTTCATCATTAAACCAGTAACCATCAACGCGCATACCCCGTTGAGCGCGGAAGTGACAGAATTCAAAGCCCTCGACAAAGCCGGTTTCCACCAATTCGCCGGCAACTGCTTCCATGAATTCGGCAAGCTGATAATTGCAATTGGCCTCAGCGCCCGCCAACAACTCTTGCCGAAAATCATGAAAAAAATCTGGGGTTGTCTGTTCCAACTTGTCACCTCCTGAATATCTGCTCCGGGTCAACCTCGAATGGGAAAATCTTTTCAAGCTCAATCTCGTACGTAACTCTGGTCACACCTTCCGGGAGATGCGCCCTGACCAAGCGAGGGAAATCTTCTATGACCCGATATGTGTGCATATTAATTATTTGCAATTTCGGCAGGTCATACTCAGGCAACGGGATATATCCGTAACCCGCCAGCTTGGCGGAAAATTCTTCAAGCGCCCCGGCATCCGTCAGTTCATTTTCTATCCGGCGAACAGCCTCATTTAAGGACAGGGCGCGGTCAGAATCCGACATATCATCAAGGCGGAAGATCATAAGAAATAAGAAGTGAATACTCCACCGCCTGAAG
>DIKC01000074.1 GCA_002421565.1 Desulfobulbaceae bacterium UBA5628
AAGGCGCGGTCGTGGCTGACCAGAAGCAGGGTGCCGTTGAAATCAAGGAGCAGTTCCTCCAGCAGTTCCAGGGTTTCCACGTCAAGATCATTGGTCGGCTCGTCCATCACTAGAATATTGCAGGGCCGGGTGAAGAGCCGGGCCAGCAGCAGCCGGTTTTTTTCCCCCCCGGAGAGGATTGCCACCGGCGATCTGGCCCGTTCCGGGGTGAAGAGAAAATCCTGCAAATAACCCATGATGTGGCGGGGTTTGCCGTTGATCTGGACGGTGTCGTGACCGTCGGCCAGGTTCTCGGCCACGCTCCGGGCCGGATCAAGCTGCTCCCGGAGCTGGTCGAAATAGCAGACCTCCAGGTTGGTGCCGAGCCGGAGGGCGCCGCTTGACGGGGTCAGCTTGCCCAGCAGCAGTTTGAGCAGGGTGGTTTTGCCCGCCCCGTTGGGGCCGATGATCCCCACCCGGTCGCCGCGCATGATGGTGGTGTTTAAATCCCGCACCACCGGGGTTCCGTCATCGTAGGCAAAATCAACCGCCTTGGCTTCGGCCACCAGCTTGCCGGAGGTGACGCCTTCCTGGAGCTGCATCCGCACCCGGCCGCTTTGTTCCCGCCGGGCCATCCGTTCCCGCCGCATCTTGAGCAGCGCCTCGACCCGCCCCTGATTGCGGGTGCGGCGGGCCTTGATCCCTTGGCGAATCCACGCTTCCTCCTCGGCCAGCTTGCGGTCGAACTTGGCGTTGCCGCTGCTTTCGGCGGCCAGCATCTCTTCCCGGCGGCGAAGATAGGTGTCGTAATCGCCCGGCCAACTGGTGAGCCGGCCCCGATCCAGTTCGATGATCCGGGTGGCCAGCCGGCGGACCAGTTGCCGGTCATGGGTGACAAAAAGAATCGCCCCCCGGAAGGCGAGGAGGAATTCCTCCAGGCGGGTGATCGCCGCCAGATCGAGATGGTTGGTCGGTTCGTCGAGGAGCAGCAGTTCCGGGTCGTTGGCCAGGGCGCGGGCCAGCAGCACCCGCCGCTTGAGGCCGCCGGAAAGAGCGGTGAATTCCTCGTCCGGCGACAAACCCAGGCGGCTGAGTACCTTGTTCAGGTGATTGGCATCCCGCACCCCGCCGGCCGCCGCCACCTCATGGATCGAGCCGTGCAGGCCGGCCGGCACCTCCTGCTCCAGGCGGGCGCCGCGCAATCCCTGGCAGCGGATCACCTCGCCCCGGTCCACCTCCTGCTCATCGTTGATGACCCGCATCAGGGTGGATTTGCCTTCCCCGTTGCGGCCCAGCAGGCAAAGGCGCTCGCCGGCCTCGATCTGAAGATTTGCCTGGTCGAGGAGGGGGCGGCCGCCAAAGGCCAGGGTTACCTGCTGCAAACTGATAAGGGCCATGAAATCGGTTCCTGAAGAAAAGGGGAGATGAACATGATGGCGCGGGGCTACGATCTACCGGTTGCAATGGATTTTGTCAAAGGATTTGCCGGGAAGGAAAATTCTTGCCGATTAAAACTTGGCGCAGTATTGTCGATAATGATGATAAAAAATGGGGGTGTTTTTTCATGATTAAGCGAAGCGCGGAAGATTTTCTGGCCGGCTGGCTGGTTAAAGAACAACGTAAACCGCTGGTGCTGCGAGGCGCCAGGCAGGTCGGCAAGTCAACCCTGGTGCGGCGGTTTGCGCGGGAAAACGGCCTGATCCTCAATGAGATCAATCTTGAAAGGCACCTTCGTCTTGACGAGCTTTTCAAGACCACCGAAATCGCCAATATCTGCCGGGAGCTTGAGGCCATCACCGGCAGCGACATCAAGGCCAGGGGGAGCCTGCTCTTTCTCGACGAAATTCAGGCCACCCCCCATGCCCTTATGGCGCTGCGCTATTTCCATGAGGAACTGCCGGACTTGCCGGTCATCGCCGCCGGTTCGCTGCTCGAATTCACCCTGGCCGAGCATTCGTTTTCCATGCCGGTGGGCCGGATTGTTTACTACCACCTACATCCGTTCTCCTTCCGCGAATTCGTCGGCGCCCTGGAACCGACCCTGGCGCGCTATCTGGCTGAATTAAGTCCATCCGCTCCGCCGCCGGACACCGCCCATCAGAAGCTTTCCCAGCTGCAACGGCAATTTTTTTTCGTGGGCGGGATGCCGGAGGCGGTTGCCGAATACCGGAAAAACGGCTCCCTGGCCTCGGTGGCCGAAGTCCAGCGCTCGATTATCGGCACCTACCAGGATGACTTTGCCAAATATGCCGGCCGTAATGACTTGTTGCTGTTGCAGAAGGTTTTGGCCTTTGTGCCAGGCTCCCTGGGCAGGAAGGTCAAGTTCAGCGCCATCGACCGGGAACAGCGGGCGGCCAGAGTCAAGGAAGCCATCGAACTGCTGACCAAGGCCAGGGTTTGCCATAAAGTTTGCCACAGTCATTGCACCGGGATACCGCTGGCGGCGGAAGCCAGTGATTCGGTTTATAAGCTGCTGTTTATGGATATCGGCCTGGCCAATCATCTCCTTGGCCTTGACTGGACGGTGATAAGCGGGATGGATGACCGGCAACTGGTCAACGAGGGGGGGCTGGCCGAACAGTTTATCGGCCAGCATCTGCTGAATATCTCGCAGGGACTGGAGCCGCCCCGGCTGCACTATTGGCTGCGGGAAGGGAAAAGCGCCAACGCCGAGGTTGATTACGTGATTTCCCGGGGCCGGCGGATTATCCCAATCGAGGTAAAGGCGGGCAAAAGCGGCTCCCTGAAGTCGTTGCAACACTTCATCCACCGGAGAAAGCTGAATCTGGCGGTGCGTTTTGATCTCAATCCGCCAAGCTGCCAGGAGGTGGCCCACACCATAACCACCGAGGCAGGCAGCGAGGAGGTGAGATTTACCCTGGTCTCGCTCCCCCTTTACGCAGTGGACGAATTACCGCGAATTATCGACGGGATAGCAAGCCCATCGTGAAGAGTTGGTTCACAGTTCCTTCTTGACCGATTCATTATGAATCGCTATGATTAAAAATCAATCGAGCAATATTGTGCAGCTAACAAAAGGGGAGAATCGAAATGGCGCGGATCGGAACCAAAGTGCTGACCGCACATGTTCCCTACCCATTGGCCGAGAAGGTCGATCAGATGGCCGCTCGGCTTGAACGGTCACGCGGCTGGATTATGAAACAAGCGCTGTCGGCTTGGCTCGACCAAGAGGAGGAGCGCAGCCGCCTGACCCGCGAGGCGCTTGCCGACGTAGACGCCGGCCGTATCATCGACCATCAGGCCGTGCAGGCATGGGCCGATAGTCTTGGCGCCGATGAACCATTGCCGACGCCACGGTAATGGAATTGAAATGGACCAGCAAGGCGCTCTCCGACCTGGCGCGACTATACGAATTTCTGGCGCCGGTAAACAAGTTGGCCGCTGCGCGCACTGTGCAGGCGCTGACAAAGGCGCCGACCACCCTGTTGACTAACCCGCGCATCGGCGAACAGTTATTCGAGTTCAACCCGCATGAGGTGAGGCGGATTCTTGTGGGACACTACGAGATGCGCTACGAGATTCTGGGATCTTCCATCTATGTGCTACGGTTGTGGCATACCCGCGAGGACCGCTGATCAGGTCAGCGGCAGAATATTTCGTCATCTATTACCATTGGCGACCGCCGGCCAAGCGTGGTTTAGGGACATCATGCCTATTTCCCTGTTGGCGATGAAGATGCCAGCGGCCAGGTGGTCCAGCCGCTTATGGCGGTTATCCTTGGAGAGAGGTTGAAAGGTTGCCTGGTGGTGCAGGCCAGGAAGGAGTGGGAGATGGCCTCGGCGCCGTAGAAATCTTCCAGGCGGGAGAGCCCTCGCAGGTCATGGCCGCCCGGCCGTTCAGCAAGTTTGCATTCGATGGCGGTCAGGCGTTTGTTGGTCTCTATCAGCAGGTCAACCTCGTTGCCGCCCTGATCCCGCCAGTACCAGAGCATGGCGGCGGGATTGTGCCAGTCGCGCCATTTTTGCCACTGGCTGATCACGTGATTTTCCCACAGTGCCCCCACCGAGGCGCTTTCCCACAGGGAATCGGCCGAGCTGAAACCCATGAGGAAGGCAGCCAGGCCGGTATCGGCAAAATATAATTTGGGCGATTTAACCAGCCTTTTGCCCAGGGATTTGTAGTAGGGCTCCAGCAGAATGATCTGGTTGGATGCCTGCAAAACACTGATCCACTGGCGGGCGGTGGTGGCTGAAACCCCCACGTCGCGGCCGATTTCAGACATATTCAGGGTTTGACCGCAACGGGCGGCGCAGGCCCGCAGGAACCGCTCGAAATCCCGGAGATTGCCGATCTGCAGCAGATTACGCACGTCCCGTTCCAGGTAGGTGGCAAGGTAGCCCTGATACCAGCGATCCCGTGAGACGGGCCGATCCGGATCTTCCCACAATCGGGGGTATCCTCCCCGCCAAAGGAATTCACGCCAGCGGCTGTCGTCGGTTGAATTCTGCGCCGCCTGCCACTCTAGACCGGAGAGGCCGGAAAAGGGAATGACCGCCGCCCGGCCGGCCAGGCTGTCGGCGACACTCTTCATCAGCATGAAATTCTGGGAACCGGAAAGAATGAACAGGCCGTTTTGCGCCCGGTTTTGGTCAACGTGGGTCTTGATCTGCCGGAAAAAGGCGGGGGCGTACTGAATTTCGTCAAGGATCAGCGGCGGGGGATGACGCCTGAGAAAATCGTCGGGCCGGGTTTCGGCCATTTCGGCGTTGGCCGCGACATCAAGCGAGACGTAATCATAGGAGGCAAAAGTCCTCTCGATCACGCTGGTTTTGCCAACCTGCCTCGGACCCACGACCACCACAACCGGAAAAGAAGCGGCCATCTCGACCAGCTCGTTCGCTATCTCCCTTTCAATCCACATGTTTGACATTTTTAAGGAGAGAAAGCGAAATTGTCAATCTGAAACTGTTGCCCGCAACAGGCGATCGGGAAAAGTCGGCGCTGGTCATCTTACCTCTTCCGTCAAGAGTAGCGGTAGCGGAGTTCCTGGCGCAGCATTTCCGGCAGGGTGGCGTCGAAGAAGGGTTTCTTGCAGTCCACCGTTGCCATGTGGCCGTCGCGCTGAAAGGCCATGTAGCGGCAGCCGCCGAAGCAGAGCGGGAGATAGGGGCATTGCCGGCAACGCGGCTCCCGCTGCCAGTGCAAGAGGTGGTGGCTGTGCCGGTAATCCTCGGTCACGCCCTGCCGGAGGTCGCCGATCTTGTATTGTTGGTGGCCGATCCAGGTTACGCATTTGTAGAGGCTGCCGTCGAAGTTGACGGTGAAGGTGTCCTCCACCTCGACCCCGCAGGGCGCCGGTTCCGGCGCTGCCACCGGATAACCCCGCCGGAGTACCTCCTCACGGATGTAGAGGGCCGCCTCCCGTAGCCACGGCTCGTTTACGGTGGCGCAGCCGCCGGTGTACTCATTGGCGGTGAGCCGGTCGTTGACCCGCATGACGATGTTGAAGTTGACTACCTCCACCTTGTCCGGGGTGACGCCCCTGGCCGCCAGCAGATCAAGGAGGGGCGGGAAGGCGCGGTAGTTGTCCGGGGTGTAGTTGCCGCCCAGGCGGATTTTGGTTTTATCGCAGACCCGGGCCAGGTTGGCGACGATGCAATCGAAACTGGCTGCTCCCGATTTGAAGGGCCGGAAGCGGTTGTGGTTTTCCGGCATGCCGTCCAAGGTCACCTTGACCCCGTCCAGGCCCCAGGGGGTGAGTTCCGCCACTACCTCTTCGCTCAGCAGAGAGCCGTTGGAAACCAAATCGATGATCAGGCGGCCGCCCCGTTCCTCCACCAGCGGCTTGAGCCGCCGGGCCAGGCCGAGCAGCCGTGGCCGGTAGAGCAAGGGCTCGCCGCCGTAGATTTCCAGCTTCAGTTGTTTTTTGGCCGGGGTGAAGCGCTGGTCGATAAAGGCGACCAACTGGTCGGCGGTGCGGTCGTCCATGGCCCGGCCGCCGCCCTTCTGCGCCCCCTCGAAGCAGTAGCGACAGGCGAAATTGCACTCCAGGCCGAGGACCACGGCCAGGGTCAGGCTGGGATTGATCCGGTTGATCTCGTCCAGATAGCCGCAGACCGCCTTTTCTTCCGCTTCCCGGCTTGGCACCAGAAAGCCCATTGCAGTCAGGTCGGCGATCAGTTCCGTGGGCGGCCGGCCGGCCCCCCGGATGGCCTTCAGGATTTCGTCCCGCAGCACCACCAGGGCGCCGGTGCGGGCGGCAAAGAGCACACTTTCGCCGGGCGAGTCCGGGTGCGGGAAAACAGTGAGGTAGGGGGTGAGTTGCATGGCGGGGGTCGCGGCAGAGTAAGGGTTACGACACGGCCCTCCCTTACTCTGCCGCGGCAAACGATTTTACTTCGTTGCTGATGGGCCGCCCTTGCAACAGGCTGCGGCTACGATAATTGCGGCGGTATCCTTGCCTCTGGTCAGAATCTTCATGCTGTCACCTCCCTTGCTTTGAGTTGAGAATGGCCTTTAGAAGCGGAACGAGGCCCCGGCCATGAGCCAGCGTCCCGGATTGGGATAGTCAATATCCCAGAACTGGTTGCCGTTGAAGATGTTGCGGGCCTTGACAAAGAGCTCGCCCCGGCCGAGGGCCAGGGGGAATTCCCGGCTCAGGGTCAGGTCCCAGAGCATGCCGCTGGCCGGTTCTTCGACGATCATGTCGTAGTTGAACCAGAGGTAGTTGCCGGCCAGCTCGCCCCTGATCCCGCTCTCCCGGTGGAGGTAGGCGAAAATCAGGTTGGCGCTGTATGCTTCATCCCGGCCGTTGCCCTCGTCCTCGACCATCTTGCCTTCCTCCTTGGCCCAGGTGAAGTTGGCGGCCAGCGACAGGCCTTTGTATTCAATGCTTTTCAGGTCAAGCTCAAAACCGTTCCAGCGCGCCTTGCCGTCGTTGATTATCGGCGAGCCAAAATCGTTCCAGACCTGGTCGATGTCGAGGTGGAAAAGGGTGAGTTTGCTCAGCAGGCAGGGGATGAGTCGGGTCTCGATCCCGGCCTGGTAGGCCCAGATCAGTTCCGGTTGCAGGTCCGGGTTATCCTCTGATCTTGCCAGAAAGGGGGCGGAGAAGCCGCGGGCCGCCGAGGCGCGGAGGAGGGTGTCGTCCCGGAGCTGCCAGGTCAGGCCCAGGGAGGGGCTGACCACCTCATCGGAGTTGGCATGGAAGTCGTAGCGGAGGCCGGGGGTGATGGTCAGGGGGCCGTGGAGCCAGGTGACGTTGGCATACACCCCCCGCCGTTCTTCGCTGAGGGGATCATCGGCGCTGCTTGTGGGGCCGAAGAACACGCCGCTGGCGGTGGAGGCCCGCAGCTTGCTGCGGCTGCTTTCCGCCCCGAGGTTGGCGGCGAGGGTGTCGCCGTTGTAGCTGAGCCGGCCGCTGACCGTGCTGCTCCGGTCTTCCCATTTTTGCAGATAGATGAAATCGCCCTTGGGGCCGCCGCTGCCCGAACCCAGGGAGCGGTCGTCCTGGCTAAAGTCGTTCTGGTAGTGCTGGAAGGCGAGGTGGAGGCCGAAGCGGTCGCTGAGCCGGTGGTCGAGGTAGAGGGTGGCCCAGAGGTTGTCGCTGGCAATCTCCTCGTAAACGTCGAGGTTGGCGATATCCCAGGCATCGCGCCAGTCCAGGGCCTTGAAGGAGAGGTCGCTGCTGCCGGCGGCGGCGGTGATGGTGGTGGTGTCGTTGGGCAGGGCCAGGCGGAGCTTGCCGAAGAGGGCGTCGCGCTCCGAATAGCGTTCGTTTTTCAGTCCGTCGGAGCTGATGTTGCCGCCGTAGATAAAGGCCCCGATCCGCTCGTTGCCCAGGGCCAGGTCGGCGGCGAGATCCCGGCTGGCGGCCTCGCCGTAGCTGGCGCTGATCCCCGCGGTCGGGGCGCCGCTGCCGGTCTCCTTGGTGAGGATGTTGACCACCCCGCCCAGGGAGGAACCCCAGGCCGAGGAGGCTGGCCCCTTGATGATTTCGATCCGTTTGATGATCCCCAGGGGAATGAAGTTGATCAGGGAATAACCGACGGAGCTGAGATTGAGGCGCACCCCGTCGAGCAAGACCAGGGTGTGGTGACGGCGGGTGCCGAGCAGCCGCAGGGGCTCGTCGCCGATGATCTCGCGGCCGCTGAAACTGAGGAAGCCCCCGGCCTGGCGGCTCAACACCTCGCCCAGGGAGTGGGCGTGCATGGCCGCGATCTGCTCGGCGGTGATCACGGTGACGTTTTCGGCGATCTGGCTGAGCGGTTTGGGGGCGCGGGTGGCCACTTCCACCAGCTGCTCCTGGTCGATCATCAGGGCGAAGAGCGCCTCCTCTTCCGGCAGCATCCCGGCTTTTTCCGCGCCCGTTGCCGGCCGGGTGGCGAGCAGGAGTAGCAGCGCCAGCCAGGCCCGATACCATCCTGTCTTACCCATGAGTCCTCTCCGCTCCCGATTATTTATCGCTTTATGCTGAAGGAAAAATTGATAATAATGGGCACGCCCCGGAGGGGCAAGGATAAAGTGGAAAAAAAGTTATCAGCCCTACGGGTTGCCATTTATTGTCTCCGCTTGGGAGGGTTAAAACCCCCACCTTTCAGGTGGCAGCTTTAGCGCAGATTGTCTACGATAGAGGCCATGACCTACCGGCATGGCTCTCATACGGTTTTCACGATTCACCTGCATCTGGTATGGATCACGAAGTACCGGAAGAAAGTATTGGTTGACAGCGTTGCCCTTCGGTTGCGGGACATGATCCGCGAGATATGTCAGCGCGAGGGGGTTGACATCATCAAAGGGCATGTATCGCAGGATCATATCCACCTGTTTGTCTCGCTTCCGCCGCAGGTGACGATCAGCCGCTTTGTACAAAGGTTGAAGGGCAAAACCTCGTTCAAATTGCTGAATGAATTTCCACATTTGCGCAAGACGTATTGGGGTCGGCATTTTTGGGTGCGGGGGTATTTCTGCTGTAGTAGCGGCAATGTTACCGATGATGTGATCGAGCGGTACATTGAGGGCCAAGATGTTACCTCCGACGACAATTTCAAGGTAGATGGTGAGCAGTCGGCGTAGCCGACCCCACCAGCTTTAGCTGTTAACTGAAGCCACCGCCTTCAGGCGGTGGAGTATTCACT
>DIKC01000111.1 GCA_002421565.1 Desulfobulbaceae bacterium UBA5628
ATCCTGACAATATCACGGTTGCCGCCACCCATCCCCAGACCATAAAGTTTTTCACCTGCTCTCTCCTGTTTCCCGCCAGTATGGTTGAAAAAAGCGCTCCGGCTCGAACTCCCCGCCCGTTCCCCGGCGGCCGAAGGTGATAATCCTGGCGCCTCCAGACGCCCCAGCCGCGTTGCTTACCACACCGCCCTGACCATCTTCAACAGGAATCTCCACCTGGCCCAGGGCCGGATAGGCCAGCGCTACCTCGCTCCGGCCGGAAAAAGCGAAGTCGGCCAGATCTAGCCCGGCCGCGTAATTCCGCTGGTAGAAAATCCCATCGGCCAGCCCGGCCCATACCGGCAAGGCGCCGGAAGCGCCGGCAATCCGGGTGGAGCTCCGGACCATCGGCCGGTTGTCGTCAAAGCCGACGTAGGCGGCCAGGACATAGCCGCTCATCGGCGACAGGGAATGGTCGTCGGCCGGATCAGGGAGAAAACCGGCAAAGGCGGAGTTGGTAAAACGGTTGGAGGTGCCGGTCTTGCCGAATACCGGCAGGCGCAATTCAAGATCGGCCAGATGTTCAAGCTGACCGGGATCGGAACTGCGCAAACTGATGTAGTTATAGGCCGAACGGCCGGTGCCGTGGCGAACCACGTTATAGAGAATGTCGCTTGCCGCCAGGGCGATCCGGGGATCAAAAATTTGGCGAGGCGTCATTTGTGGCTGATAAATCACTTCGCCGTCGCTGTTTTCAATCCGTTCGATAATCAGGGCGGCGCTGCCGGCCTCCGGCGGGCCGAGATAAAGCTTGCCTTGCTGCAAGGCCTCATAGGCGCGAGCCACCTCCAGGAGGCTGATCACGTTGGAGCCCAGGGGGAAAGAGAGCACCGGCTCCAGCGGACTTTCAATCCCCAGGGCCCGGCCCATGCCGATCAGGTAATTAAGCGCCACCAGCACCCGGAAATCCCGCACCTGATAGAGAACTTCCGGGCTGTAGGGGGAAGCGGCGCTCAAACGGCGATACTCTTCCTCCAGGGTAGCGGCCAGCAGATCAATGGTGGCAACCCGCAAAACTCCATCCACCCTCACCTCATCCCAGAACAGGGCCGGATCACCGGCCGCTGCCAGGGCCTCGGCCAGCCGTCGGCCGTCCACCGCCTCCCAACCGGGCTTGCGCCCCTCTTCGGCATAGAGATAACGGCCGTTGACCGAATCATGGTAAAGAGCGGTGACCCGGCCGGTCATTGCCGCCTGGGTCGCCATTTCCTGTAAATTATGGCGCAATTGCTGGAAGCGGAGGAAATTGTGATTTCGCAGGATCGCCAGCCGCAAGCGGCCTTCCTCCGCCTCGGTCGCCTTGGCCTCGGCAAATTCCCGTTCGACCTCGGCCTGGAAACGATCGAAATCGCTCCCGTAACGGAAATGGCGAAGAACCTCATATTCATCGGCCCGACCGTCAAAGAGCAAATCCGCCTCGATCAGTTCCACCGCCCGTTCAAAGGCGGTCCGCAGGAGGGCGTTGCGATCCACCACCACCCCCATCCTGTCCCTGATCCTTTGCCGGTAAGCCTGGGCCGATTCGTCCGCCAGCGGCGCCAATCCGAGTTGCTCGGTCACTTCCGCGAAACGGGCCGGCGGCAGATGGTCACAAAGATGATAGAGCAGCCAGACGCTGGCCAGGTTTTCCGACAGCGTCCCGGCCCAGCTCATGGACACCCAGTCGTGGGGACTGTCATGGTCGGGGCGGGGGAAATAGGCCCTATTCTGATAGACAAAAAGATTGCGCCGGTTGTTCAAGAGATCGGCGCTGTTCCAGCCCAGTTGCAGGGCGGCGGCATAGACCAGCGGTTTCATCACCGATCCCATTGGCCGGCGAGCGGCAATGGCCCGGTTGTAGTGGCGATTCTCCATCCCTCCGACCATGGCCCGGATGGCGCCCTCGCGCATGGCCATCACCCCGCCCTGCAATTCCGGCAGTTTTTCCAGATCAAAGCGCATTTGCCCGGATTCGGCATCCACCTCCCGGACACTGACCAGCACCATATCTCCGACGCTCAGTTGACCGGCCAGGGCGACGAGATCGGCATTGCTTGCTTCCGCCCAGCGCTGCTGCCGGTAACGCGCCAGGGGGCCGGCCAGATTACGCAGCCCGGCCCGATCGATGAGGCCGTCGGAGGTTTCCAGGTCCCGATCCAGGGAAACCCGCACCGCCGGTTCCTTGGCCGTGCCCTCCACCGCCGCCACCCGCCCGAGAAGGAAGGCGCCGGGCCGCGGCTCGGTGTCCACCCCCAGACCGGGCGAGGCGTAAACCTTCTGCATCGCCTGATGGTCATAGCCCAACAGTTGCACATCAAGCCGGGAGAGGGTCTGCCGCAGGGAGGTCATCGCCGCTTCCTGGATATCCTGCTCAACGGTGGTAATAATCCTGATCCCGGAGGTGGCGACGTTGTCGATCCCATGCCGGCTCAAGGCCTCCACCACCTCCGGCTCGGCCAATCCTTCCCGCACCAGATCGAGAATAGTGTTCAAGGCATAGGAAAAACGGCCCTGGCGGAAGGGAATTTCCCGGGCCAAATTTTCCTGATGGCGTTCGGAGCTAAGCAACCCCTGCCGCTGCATCTGGTCAAGAACATAGCCGACGCGGCCCTTGGCTTCCCGTCTGGCCCGCGCCGCCGCCTCATCGCTTTTCTGAATAAAGGGATTATAAAAATTGGGTCGTTTGACGCTACCGGCAATGAAGGCGCACTCCAGGGTATCGAGCTTGTCCACCGGTTTATCGAAGAAATAGCGGGCCGCCACCGCCAGCCCCCGGCCATTACCGCTGACATAAAACTGGTTGGCGTAAAATTCGAGAATATCCTCCTTGGAATAGTGATATTCCAGGCGCCAGGCGTAGATCAGTTCCTTGATTTTGGCAAGCAGGGAGCGATCCTTGCGCTTAAAAAGATTCTTGGCGGTCTGCTGGGTAATGGTGCTACCGCCCTGAACCACCCGGCCGGCCCGGAGATTGGCGATGGTCGCCCGGACAATCGCCTGCCAGTCGATCCCGTAATGCTGGAAAAAAGCGTTGTCCTCGGCCGCCACCAGGGCCGTGACGAAATCAGGAGGAATCTCGCGATAGGGCAGATAACGGCGATGGTCGTCCTGAAAAAAAACCCCCACCAGGTTGCGACCGTCGCGGTAATAGACCGGGCTTTCAATGGCAAGAATCTTCTCGATCCGCTCCCGGCTGACGGTATCGCCGGGATCAACCACCACCAGCCAGACAAGGAGAGAAATACCAAGCAAGCCGGACAAGAGAAGCAGCCCCAAAAACGTCCATATCCCGAATATTTTTTTAATCATTTTTCCTTGCACTTCCGTCTCTTCTCAAGTAAAAAAATACACCAACTAATTTCAGGAGGCCGTACATTTGCTTAAAAAATCCTCGACCTCATCCGCTTTTTTACTTTTGTCCACCTGTCTGGTGCTACTTCTGCTGGGGCCGTGGTCCTGCGCCCCGATGCCGGCCGACCAGCAACGGGCCGATCTTTTCACCGACCCCAACGATCCCTCAGCGGTTCTTGACGCCCGGGAAACCACCCCGGCGGAACCGGACCAATCTCTCCAGGAAGAAATCGCCAAACTCCAGCGGCTGGGCAAGTGGGAAAAAGGGACCGCCGCCCCGACCAGCGGCGAAAGCACCTATGATTTCCCGGTGGTACTCAACCAGCACGTTCAGTTCTACCTTGATTTCTTCCAGCACGACCAGCGGGAAATGTTCAGCCGCTGGCTGGCCCGCTCCGGCCGCTTCGCTCCCATGATTAAAGAGCATCTGCGGGAGGCCGGTCTGCCCCAGGATCTGGCCTGGCTGCCGATGGTCGAAAGCGGTTATATGCTGAACGCTTACTCCCGGGCCAAGGCAGTGGGAATCTGGCAGTTCATGGCCGCCACCGCCAGGGGCTACGATCTTACGGTCAACGATTATGTCGATGAACGACGCGATCCGATCAAATCCACCCAAGCCGCCGTTGCCTTTCTCTCGGACCTTTACGCCGAATTCGGCGACTGGCATCTGGCGGTGGCCGCCTACAATGCCGGGGGCGGCCGCATCCGGCGGGCGATCAAGCAATACGACACCGAAGATTTCTGGGAAATCGCCGAGGAAAATCATCTCAGCCTGGAAACCAGGCGTTACGTGCCGAAACTGATTGCCGCCATCATTATCGCCAAAAACCCCGAAGCATACGGTTTTGACAACATAACATACGCCGCGCCGCTACGCTATGAAACCGTGCCGGTGGGGGGCTGGACCGCCTTGGAGGCAGTGGCGGTGGCGGGCGGGATCGATGTCGAAGAGTTGCGCGATCTCAACCGGGAGCTACGCCGGGGCATGACCCCGCCGGGCGGCGATTATCAGATGAAGGTTCCGGTCGGCAAGGCAACTTTAACGGCTGAGCGGCTGCCTTGGGTGCGGGCGGTAGTACAAACCGATTACCAAAACCATGTAGTCAAGGCGGGCGAAACCCTGACCAGCCTCTGCAAAACCTACGACCTCAACAAAAATACCCTGCTCAAGGCCAATGGCCTGCGCCAGGAACAGTTAATAATCGGCCAGCGGTTGCGAATTCCCTCCCAACAGACCACCTACCAGGTCACCGACCGGAAAAGAATGGCCGGCGAACCGCTCCTGGCCAATCCGGAGGGCAACCATTTCACCCACACCATCCGACCGGGGGAAAACCTCGGCGTACTGGCCAAACGCTACGGGGTGAGCGTGGAGCAACTGGCGGTCTGGAACAAAATCAGCGATCCCCGGCGGCTCCAAGTCGGGCAGAAGCTTGATATTTACGACGTCCGCGCCACAACCGTTGCCGCCGCCACTGCCAAAAGCAGCGAAGCAACGACCATTGCGCCGGTTGCGGTCAAGAGCCGCCCCCAAATCACCACGACTCAGGCACCCCCCGCCTCGCAAGCCGCCCGGCCTACCACCGCCAAGGCGCCGACTGCCGTCAAGAGCGTGGCCGCTTCCCCGCCGCCGCCGAAGAATCCCGGCAAACGTGAAACGATCGCGGCCGTCAAGCTGCCCAAGCAGAAGGTCACCTACTATCAGGTCCAGGGCGGCGATACCATCTGGTCCATTGCCCGCAAATTCCAGCTTACTCCCGCCTTGATCCGCGAGTGGAACCAGTTGACCGACGACCTGATCCATCCCGGCCACCGGCTGCTGATCAAGGTGGCTGATCTCGCTTCCTGATGGAATTACGCGGCAAGACCGCCCTGGTGCTCGGCGGGGCCAAGGGAATCGGCAAGGCGATCGGCCTGGCTCTCGCCCAAGCCGGGGCGCGGGTAATCCTCACCTGGCATGACTGGCCGCAAGAGGCGGCCCAAATGCGGCGGGAACTGGCTGCCCTGGGGCCGCAACATCTGGCGGTGCAAAGCGACCTCCGCGATCCGACCCAGGTGGCCGCCCTCTTTCAAACCATTGCCGACCACGGCGACGGCGCCCTCCATTTTCTGATCAACAATATCGAACGGGGCGGGATGCCGGTGGTGCACGGCCCCTATCACGAGGCCCAGTGGGACCTGGAAATGGAAACCACCCTCAAGGCCAAGTGGTGGGTGATGCGGCACGGCCTGCCGCTGCTCAAGGCTTCCGGCGGCGGGGCGGTGGTGGTGCTCTCCTCCATTGCCGGGCTGGTGGGGCGCAGCGGCCCGGCCGGGCTGATCTTCAACGACGGTTACGCCGCCGCCAACCGGGCGGTCTCCTCCTTCACCGAAACCTGGGCCAAGGAAGGGGCGCCTTCGGTGCGGGTCAATGAACTGATGCTGGGATTTTTCGAGACCCGGCACGCGGAGCAGACCCGCGGCTGGGAACTGCTCACCCCGGAGCAGCAGGCGGCGATCCGGGGCCACACCCTGCTGGGCCGCACCGGCCGGATCGAGGAAGTCGTGGCCACGGTAAAGTTCCTCCTTACCGAGGCCGGCTATATGACCGGCAGCCTGATCCGCCTGGATGGCGGCTATCTCCTGGGGGGAGAGCCGGCCACCCCCCTGCCGCCGGGGGTGGAGCCGGGGAGGTGAGCGCTCAGTCGGCCTGTTCCACGGCCCAGGCCGGAATCTGGTGGAGAATCAACTCCACCGCCGCCGCCTTGACGTCATCCTGCTTTTTGGGCAACCCGTTCTCCTGGGCCGCCAGCTCGGCCAAGATCTCCTCGGCGTCGAACCAGCAGATTTCCCGGTTCTTGAGGTCATAAACCGTCAACACCCGCCGATTGGGCTCATGGAGATGCTCTTCCTCCATCACCGCCCCGACGATTTTTTTGGCAAGCTCATAGGGCACAAATTCCACTTCCTGACTCATAAACCACCACCTGTTATGGAAAGAATGATCCGAAAATCGCAACCCGGCAAAAATACCAGATTAAGCGCCGTTCCGCAAGGCAGGCCGGGCCGGGCCGCATATCTGGCCGAGGTGCGGCAACTGGCCCGCCTGAGCCTGCCCCTGATCCTGGCCCAGGTGGCCCAGATGGCGATGGGTTTTGTCGATACGGTGATGGCGGGCCGGGTCAGCCCGACCGATCTGGCGGCGGTGGCGATCGGCGGCAGCATCTGGTTCCCGATCTTTCTCTTTGCCGCCGGCTTCCTGATGGCGATCACCCCGATCGTGGCCCACCATTTCGGGGGCGGCGATTACGGGGCGATCCCCACCGCCCTCCGCCAAGGGTTGTGGATCGCCCTGGCCCTAGGCCTGAGCGGCTGGCTGCTGCTGCGCAACATGGAATGGCTGCTGGCCTGGCTGGAGCTGGAGCCCGAGGTGCGGCGGCTGGCCGCGGGCTATCTGCGGGCGATTGCCTGGGGTTTTCCGGCCATGTCGATCTTCCAGGGCCTGCGCTCGTTCAGCGAAGGGATCGGCCTGACCCGGCCGATCATGCTGATCGGCTTTCTCGGGCTGGCCTGCAACATCCCGGCCAACTATGTCCTGATTTACGGCAAGCTGGGCTTCCCGGTTCTGGGCGGGGTGGGCTGCGGCTGGGCCAGCGCCCTGGTGATGTGGGTGATGATGCTGGCCCTGGCGGCGCTGATCCGTTACGGAGGCGGCTACCGTTTGCTGCCGCCCCTGCCGGCCTGGGAACGGCCCGACCCGCGCCGCCTCGGCCGGATGATCCGGCTCGGTTTTCCGATCGGGATCGCGATGTTCATCGAAACCAGCATGTTCGCGATCATCGCCCTGCTGGTGGCCTCCCAGGGGGCGGTGGTGGTGGCCGGCCATCAAGTGGCGCTCAACTTCACCTCCCTGATCTTCATGGTGCCGTTGAGCTTTGCCATGGCCATCACCATCCGGGTGGGCCAAGCAATCGGCCGCCAAGACCGGCAAGCGGCCCGATTCAGCGCGGCCTGCGGCACCCTGACGACCATGCTGATCGCGGTCTTTTTCGCCGCCGTCATTCTCCTCTTCGCCCCGGCCATTGCCGCCCTCTACACCCCTGATCCGGCGGTGCGGCGGGTGGCGGTCGGCCTCTTGTTCTTTGCGGCCCTGTTCCAGATTTCCGACGCCGTCCAGGTGAGCGCCGCCGGGGCCTTGCGGGGTTACAAGGACACCCGGGTGCCGATGGTGATCACCTTTATCGCCTTCTGGTTCATCGGCCTGCCGACCGGCTATCTGCTGGGCCTG
>DIKC01000160.1:0-928 GCA_002421565.1 Desulfobulbaceae bacterium UBA5628
CCATCTGCTGGCCGGCGATCTGGGCGATGAGGATCGGGCCGCCCAGCTCCGAGGCCGGCACCACCTTCTGGATGATCTTGACGATCCCGAGGAGGGTGAGGCGGATCATCTCCCCGGTCTGGCCGAACCCGGCCGCCAAGGCGGCGGGGAGCGAAATCTTCTCGTAGATCACCTCGCTGCCGCGGGTGATCCCCAACAGATAACGTTCGCCGGTCACCTCGCCGAAGATGTTTTTCACCTCCCGCCGGGCCGGGGTGCCGGTGGTTTCCAGGAGATCTTCCCCTCGCTGGATGGTAAGGGTAACCGGCTGCCCCTCGCTTTTCCGGATCAGTTCCGAAACCTCTTCCCATTCCTTGGTGACAATGCCGTTGATCGAGAGGATCACGTCGCCTTCCCGCAAGCCCGCCGTTGCCGCCGGCGAATCCGGGCCGACTGCCCCGATCTTGGTGCCGGGCAGGGGTTGCGGCTGGCCGACAACGGCAAAAATCATGAAAAAGAGGAAGACCGCAAAGGCCAGGTTGAAGCCGGGGCCGGCCGCCACGATCAGGAATTTCTGCCAGATCGGTTTGGCGCTGAAGGAACGGTCGCTCTCGCCGGTCGCCACCTCGTCGCCGGGGTTTTCGCCGTACATCTTGACGTAGCCGCCCAAGGGCAGGGCGCTCACCAGATATTCGGTCTCCCCGACCTGGCGGCCGAAAAGACGGGGGCCGAAGCCGAGGGAAAAGCGCAGCACCTTGACCCCGAAGAGCTTGGCAAAGAGAAAATGGCCCAACTCATGGACAAAGATCAGCAGGCCGAGGACGATGATAAAGGAAAAGACGGAGTTCATGGGGTTCCTGGTTCTTCGGTTGAATTAGCCCGTTGACGGGCCTTGAGGTGGAGCGCTTCCACCACCGATTCGGCCTGCATCCGGGCGGCAAGATCGGCG
>DIKC01000160.1:1010-8932 GCA_002421565.1 Desulfobulbaceae bacterium UBA5628
CCGCCACTTCATTGGCGGCGTTCAAGGCCGCCGGCATGGTGCCGCCCTTTTTGCAGGCCCGGTAGGCCAGTTGCAGGGCCGGGAAGCGGTCGAAGTCCGGGGCCGCGAACTGGAGATCGCCGCACTTGGTCAGATTGAGGCGGGGCAGGGCGAGCCGGAGGCGTTCGGGAAAGGCCAGGGCGTGGACAATGGGAATCCGCATATCGGGAATTCCCATCTGGGCCACCACCGAGCCGTCGATATATTCCACCATCGAATGAACGATGCTCTGGGGATGGATCAGGACCTCGATCTGTTCCACCGGGGCGCCGAAAAGCCAATGGGCCTCGATCACCTCCAGCCCTTTGTTCATCAGGGTGGCGGAGTCAATGGAGATTTTTTTGCCCATGGACCAGTTGGGATGGTTAAGGGCCTCCTCCGGGGTGACCTCCCACAGTTCCCGGGCCGCTTTGTGACGGAAGGGGCCGCCCGAGGCGGTGAGGATGATCCGGGCCACATCCTCCTTGCGGCCGGCGGTGAGGGCCTGGGCCACGGCGCTGTGTTCGCTGTCGATGGGCAGCAGTTGTACCCGTTGCCGCGCCACCGCCGCCATCACCAACTCCCCGGCCATCACCAGGGTTTCCTTGTTGGCCAGGGCGACATCCTTGCCCGCCTCGATCGCGGCCAGGGTGGGGGTGAGGCCGGCCGCTCCGACAATGGCCGAAACCACCAGTTCCGCTTCGGGCAGGGAGGCCACCAGTTCATTGCCTTCCCGGCCGACCAGCACCCGGTCGCCCCAGCCCGCCGGCAGGCTCTGGATGAGATCGCCGGCCACATCCTCGGCCACCGAGACCAGCAGGGGATGAAAGGCCTCGATCTGGTCGCGCAACAGCTTGATGTTGTTGCCCGCCGCCATCCCCACGATCCGGAAGCGGCCGGGATACTGGCGCACCACGTCGAGGACGTTGCGGCCGATGGAGCCGGTGGAACCGAGCAGGGAGATGTTTTTACTCATGGCAGGGGTCACTTTCCGTGGCCAAACAGCAGCAGGTAATAGAGAACCGGGGCGGCCAGCAGCAGGGAATCGATTCGATCCAGGATGCCGCCGTGGCCCGGCAGTAGTGCGCCGGAATCCTTGACCCCGGTCCCGCGCTTGAGTATCGATTCGAGAAGATCGCCGATCACACCCACTTGGGTCAAAATAAAGGCAAAGAACAGTAATTGCAACCGGTTGATATCCGGAAAGAAGAGCCAGCCCACCAGCAGCACCCCGGCCAGGGCGGTGACCAGACCACCGGCGTATCCTTCCCAGCTTTTGCCGGGACTGACTGCCGGGCAGAGCTTGTGGCGGCCCCAGCGGGTGCCGACGTAATAGGCGCCGCTGTCCGAACCGACCGTGACCACCATCAGCAGCACCAGCCAGGCCCGCCCTTCCGGCAGATGGATGAGCAAGGTCAGATGGGCGGCGAGCAAGGCGGGATAGAGCAGCCCGAAGGCGCCGGTCGCCAGAAAACGGGCCGGTTCCGGCCAGCGCTGGTAGGAGAAGATGGTGAGTAGGCCCAAGCCCAGCAGGCCGGCGACCACTCCGGCCATCGCCCAGAGGGGATTGCCGCCCACCGCGCCCGTCACCGGTAGCAATCCCAGGACGATGAAGAGGGGCGAAAAGGCGGCCTCGGCCGGTTGCCGGTAAAACATGGCCCCGTATTCATGGAGGGCAAGGGCGGCGAGCAGGCAGACTGCCAGCCCGAAGAGCAGGGGAGGGGCGTAAAGAAGCAGGCCCAGCCAGGCGGCGCCGATAATCAGGCCGGTGATCAGTCGTTGCATGGGGCTTGCTCCACTTGCTCGCCGGTTTTGCCGAAGCGGCGCTGGCGCCCGCGGAAATCTTCCAGGGCGGCGAGGAATTCCTCCTCGTGAAAGTCGGGCCAGCAGGTCTGGCTGAAATAGAGTTCGCTGTAGGAGGTTTGCCAGAGGAGGAAATTGCTGAGGCGCTGTTCGCCGCCGGTGCGAATCAGGAGATCAGGGTCGGGAAGACCGGCGGTGTAGAGTTCGGCCGCGAAACGTTCCTCGCTGATCATTTCCGGGGTCAAACGGCCGTCCAGGCAGGCCTGGGCCAGGTGGCGGGCGGCCCGGAGCAGTTCCTCGCGGCCGCCGTAGCTTAAGGCCAGGTTGAGGATCAGGCCGCTGTTGGCGGCGGTTTGTTCGATGGTGCGGGTGAGAGCCCGGCGGACGGCGGGGGGCAGTTGTTCGAGGCGGCCGCTGGCCCGTAGGCGGACATTGTTTTTTACCAAGTGGTCGAGTTGACTTTCCAGGAAGGACTGGAGCAGGCCCATCAGCCCCTCCACCTCGGCCGGCGGGCGCTGCCAGTTTTCGGTGGAAAAGGCGTAGAGGGTCAGGGCCTCGAGCCCGTTTTCGCCGGCCACCCGGACGATTTCCCGCACCGTTTCCACCCCCGCCTTGTGACCCATAATCCGCGGCTTACCCTGGCGCTTGGCCCAGCGGCCGTTGCCGTCCATGATAATGGCCACATGGCGGGGCATTCAGACCTCCATCATCTCTTTGTCTTTCTCCGCCATGATCGAGTCGATCTTGCCGATCAGCCGGTCGGTCTCCTTCTGGGCCTCGTCCTGGAGGCGGAAGAAGTCATCTTCCGGCAACTGCTTGTCGGCCTTCATTTTTTTCAGGGTGTCGAGGGCGTCGCGGCGGATGTTGCGGATCGCCACCCGGTGTTCCTCGCTGATCTTCTTGACCTGCTTGACCAGTTCCTTGCGCCGTTCCTCGGTGAGCTGGGGGATCACCAGCCGGATTACCTTGCCGTCGCTGCTGGGATTAAGTCCGATGTCGGAGGCGTGGATCGCCTTTTCAATCGCCGGCAGCATTTGGGAGTCCCAGGGCTGGATAACGATCATCCGACTCTCCGGGATGGTGAGGGTGGCGACCTGATTCAGGGGGGTGGAAGAGCCGTAGGCCGCCACCTTGATCCCGTCCACCAGGGCCAGGGAGGCGCGGCCGGTGCGAATCCGGGTCAGGTCCCGGCGATAGGCATCCAGGCTGTGTTCCATCTTCTCCGACATTTCGAGAATAACTTCATCCATGCTTGCACCTCGCTTGCGGGCTGCTTGTACGATCAGGCCCCTTTGATCAGGGTGCCGATTTGGTCGCCGGTTACCGCCTTTTGCATGTTGCCGGGGGTCATCATGTTAAAGACCATGATCGGCATGGCATTGTCCAGGGCCAGGGAGATGGCGGCGGCGTCCATCACCTTGAGGCGGCGGGCCAGCACTTCGGGGTGGGTGAGGGAGTCGAAACGCACCGCCTCGGGATGGGCCAGGGGGTCTTTATCGTAAACCCCGTCCACCCGGGTCGCCTTGCAGACCAGATCGGCGTTGATTTCCAAGGCCCGGAGGAGGGCGGCGGTATCGGTGGTGAAATAGGGATTGCCGGTGCCGGCCCCGAAGATCACCACCCGGCCTTTATTAAGATGGTGGAGCGCCTTCTGGCGGGAAAAGGCCTCGCACACCGTGGGCATGGGGATGGCGGAAAGAACCCGGGCGGCGATTCCCTGCCGTTCCAGGGCGTCGTGCAGGGCCAGGGCGTTGATCACCGTGGCCAGCATCCCCATCTGGTCGGCGGCGGCCCGATCCATGCCGTCGGCCGCCCCGGCCACTCCCCGGAAGATGTTGCCGGCCCCGATCACCAGGCCAAGCTGCACCCCAAGCCGGCTCAGCCCCTTGATCTCCCCGGTCAGATACTCCAGCACCTCACGGCTGATTCCGTGGGATTCCTTGCCCATCAGGGCCTCGCCGCTCAACTTGAGCAGCACCCGCCGGTATGTGCATTCATTTACCGTCAAAATCAGTCAGCTCCTGAGGTTTGGTAAACGGAACAACAGTGCCGTAGATGCGCGAAAGAGGCCGGGCCGCTATACGCCAGTATGCGGCCCGGCCGATGACTGTCAATCGTCGGCGGCAGCGCCGACCAAGCAGATGCGGTGCTGTTGTCCCGTTTACCCGATTTGGAAGCGGGCGAAGCGCTTTACCGCGATGTTTTCACCCAGCTTGGCGATCAGTTCGTTGAGCAGATCCTGGATCGAAAGATCGGGGTTTTTGACGTATTTTTGTTCCATCAGACAGGTGTCGGCGTAGAACTTGTCCACCTTGCCGCTGATGATTTTTTCCAGAATGTTTTCCGGCTTGCCGGAGTCCAGGGCCTGCTGCTTGTAGATATTGCGTTCCCGCTCCAGGACATCTTCCGGCATTTCTTCCCGGCGGACTGCGATCGGGCTGCTGGCCGCGATGTGCATCGCGACATTCTTGGCGAACTCGAGAAAATCGCTGTTCTTGGCGACAAAGTCGGTTTCGCAACCGACCTCCACCATCACTCCCAGCTTGCCGCCGGCGTGGATGTAAGTCTCAACCACCCCTTCGCTGGTGGCCCGGTCGGCCCGCTTGCGGGCTACCGCCAACCCTTTCTGGCGCAGGAGGTCAACCGCCTTTTCCAGGTCGCCGTCGGTTTCGCTCAGGGCTTTTTTGCAATCCATCATCCCCGCGTTGGTCTTGTCGCGGAGTTCCTTGACCATTTGACTGGTTATCTGCATGAATCTACCTGTTATTTTGAAGAAATATGGAAAAGGCGGCGGTTCAGGCGGCGGCCGGAGCTGCCTGCATGGCGGCTTCCGCCGCGGCCTCGTCTTTGTCGCTGGCGGCCTGGCGGCTCATGGTATGGCTCTCCTTGCCGGCCAGGATCGCGTCGGCCAGACGGGAAGCGACCAGCCGCGCCGACTTGATGGCGTCGTCATTGCCGGGGATGATGTAGTCGATGCCGTCCGGGTCGCAGTTGGTGTCGGCCAGGGCCACCACCGGAATGCCGAGCCGGTTGGCCTCTTCGATCGCGATTTTTTCCCGCCGGGGGTCGATGACGAAAATGGCGTCGGGCAGGGACTTCATCTCCTTGATCCCGCCGATATTGCGTTCCAGTTTGGTGGCTTCCTTCTGCATCAGGAGGATTTCTTTTTTCTTGTAGTGGTTGATGGTGCCGTCTTCCTGGATCGCCAGGTAGTGCTTGTAGCGGTCGACACTCTTCTTGATCGTCTGGTGGTTGGTGAGCATTCCCCCCAGCCAGCGGTGATTGACGTAGAACATCCCGCACCGTTGGGCCTCATCCCGGACGATTTCCTGGGCCTGGCGCTTGGTGCCGACAAAGAGGATCGATCCGCCCTTGGCCGCGGTCTTTTGCAGGAAATCAAAGGCCCGGTTAAAGAGGGGCAGGGTTTTGTCCAAGTTTATGATGTAGATGCCGTTGCGCGCCCCGAAGATATAGGGCTTCATCTTGGGGTTCCAGCGGCGGGTCTGGTGGCCGAAATGGAGGCCGCCTTCGAGCATTTCCTTCATGGTGACGTGGGACATGACTTCTCCTTGTGCGATTTTGGTTGTTTCCGCCACCCCTGTTATCCCAACCCGGATGCCGGGCACCAGAGGGATTTTCGGGGATCGGCCGCGGCCTGATCCCCGAAAGGGGTGTGTGAATTAGTAAAACCCGACCCTTTTACCACTCCCGCCCGCTTTATGCAAGATTGAAAGAAACCGTGCGGAAGAAGCGGCGCCTTATCCTCCCCGCACCTGGTCGCGGCCTTGGCGCTTGGCCTGGTAGAGGCGTTCGTCGGCCCGGTTGAGCAGGGTTTCCGGCGTGTCGTCCGGCTGGTAGGTGGCCACCCCGGCGCTGATCGAGATTTTTGCCTCGTGGCGGTCGGCGCCCTTAAGCCGCCTTATTTTTTCCCGGAGGCTCTCCAGCAGCCGGATTGCCGCCGCTTCATCGCACTCCGGCAGCAGGATCACGAATTCGTCGCCGCCCCAGCGGGCCAGGACATCGCTTTTGCGGATACTCTTGCGGGCGCATTCCGCCACTTCCTGCAGAAAGTGATCCCCTGCCAGGTGCCCCTGATCATCGTTGATCTGCTTGAGATTGTCCAAGTCAAAGAGGGCCAGGGTCAGGGCAAGGGGGGCGGGATGGCGTTCGCGGCTGTTTACCGTATGGGCGAAAATGGCATCGAAATACTGTCGATTATAGAGGCCGGTCAGTTTGTCGGTTTTGGCCATCACCTCCAGCTTGCCCTGGAAACGGTGGACGGCAAAACCGCTGATCATCAGGACCAGGATGGTCACCAGGGCACTGACCGCGAGGTTGACCGCCAGGGATTGCCTGATCGGCGCCAGGGCCTGGCTTTCCGGCTGTTCCACCAGAAGAAACCAGTCCAGTTCCGGGAGGTAACGGTAGGAGAGAAGATAATTTTCTCCCTGATTCTGATAAATCAGAAAACCATTCACTCCTGCCAGCAGGGTCGGGGCCACCGCCGCGATACCGGGCATGGTCACGATGTTGGCCTTGTCGATCATGGTTTCGTCGGGGTGGCTCTTCACCTGGCCGTTGCGATCGACAAAGTAGATGTGGCGCTGGTAGTCATGCTTGTAGCGTTCGATCAGCTCCGCCACGCTCATGATGTCCAACCCCAGGCCGGTGACCCCGATAAAATTGCCGTCATAGTCGTAGAGTTTGTGGTTGACGAAGATGGTCAAGCGGTTGCGGCTTGCCTCGTCGCTGTCCACGTCCACCCGGTAGTGGCCGTCATGCTCTTTCATGCTGAAAAACCAGCTATCCTTGGGGACATGGGGGGAGATCGTTTTTAAAATTCCTTCGAAGTGATAATAGTTCAGGGTGTTGGCCGAAACCACGAAGGTGGAGGAAACTTCGTAGCGGTTCCTGATTTCATCCAGGTATTTGACCACCTTGGCCAGATCGTGTTCGCCGTCGAGCATCCAGTCCTTGAGAAAGGTGTCGTTGGCCATCAGGGAGGAGATGTAGATCGGCCGCAGGAGACTGGCCTGGATTTCCGAATAGATGTTGTTACTGGTCAGGGGTAGTTCGTTGTTGATCAGGGCCGAGCGCACCGATTTTTTGGAGACATGGTAGCTGGCCAGATTGACCGCGATAAAGCCGGCGCTCAGGATTGCGCCGATGATGGCCAGCAGTTGCCAGCGGGAGGTGAGCAGGCGGGCGAGGTTTCGATTCATTTTTTTACCGTCCGTTGCAGGGTCATGCGGGCGTCGGCCACCACCGGCGGCCGGCCGCTTTCGCCGACGATGAAGGGGTTGATGTCAAGCTCCATAATCTGGGGAAAATCGGTGGTGAGCTGGCTGATCCGTTGCAAACCGTTGGCAATGGCGGCGAGATCGACCCCCTTGCGTCCCCGTTTGCCTTCCAGGATGGCGTAGGAGCGGGTCGCCTTGAGCATCTGGATCGCGTCCGCCTCGCTGATCGGGGCAAGATGGAAGGTGACATCCTTCATCACCTCCACGAAGATGCCGCCCAGGCCGAACATCAGCATCGGCCCGAACTGACGGTCGCGGTTCATCCCGATGATGATCTCCAGGCCCTTGTCCGCCATCTTTTCGACGTAAATCCCTTCGAGCATTGCCTCCGGGGCGCGCTGGCCGATGCGGAGCATCATCAGGTCAAAGGCGTCGCGTACCGCCTCTTGGTCGCTGAGGTTGAGCCGCACTCCGCCCAGGTCGGATTTGTGGATGATGTCCGGNNCCACCTTCATCGCCACCGGAAAACCGATTCGTTCGGCGCATTCCATCGCCTCCTCGGCGCTGGTCGCCAGATAACCATCCGGCACCTGGAAGCCGTAGGCGGCAAGAATGTTCTTGGCCTTGACCTCGCCCAACTGGCTGTGGCCGCTGCGCAGGCGGCGGTTGATGATCCGTTCCACCCGCCGGCGGTTGACCCGGAAGCGGGTTACTATCCGGGGCGGCCGCCGTTGCCAGACCGCGTATTCGTGCATCGCCTTGAGGGCCGCCACCGCCCGTTCCGGGGCGGGATAATCGGGGAGCCCGGCCGCCACCAGTTCGGCCCGGCCGGGCAGGACATCGGCCCCGCCCATGAAGGCG
>DIKC01000076.1 GCA_002421565.1 Desulfobulbaceae bacterium UBA5628
CGGCCCCGTGGGGGATGTTGTAGATCGCGCTCAAGGCGTGCTCGATCATGTGGTTGGGGAAGGTGTAGGGGCCGACCCCGGCCGGGGTGAGGCCGTTCAAGGCCAGGGTGGCGGCCCACATCAGGGAGGCGCGGGCCTGGTAATCGGCGGGCCGGGCCAGGATGGCGGCGGTATCCTCGATAATCGTCTTGATCAGCCCTTCCACCAGCCGGTCCTGGAGGCGGCTGCCCGGCTCCTTGGTGCAGTAGGCCTCCAGCAGGTGGGCGACCGCATCCACCGCCCCGTAGGCGGTATAATCCGGCCCCACCGTGCAGGTCAGTTCCGGGTTGAGGAGGGAGAGGCGGGGATAGGTGTGGATGGTGCCGATGTTGTATTTCTGGCGGGTTTCCTCGTTGGTAATTACCGCGTTGCCGTTCATCTCGCTGCCGGTGGCGGCCAGGGTCAGGATGGTGAAGACCGGCAGGGCCCGCTCCACCGGCTGGCCGAGGAAGAACTCCCAGACATCCTGGTCGGCGATGGCACCCACCGCGATCGCCTTGCCTTCGTCCAAGACCGAGCCGCCGCCCACCGCCAGCACCGCCTCCACCCCGGCCTGACGGGCCAGGGCAATGCCTTCCCGGGTGTGGGAAAGAACCGGGTTGGAAACCACTCCCCCCAACTCGACAAAGGTGATTCCTTCCTGATTGAGGGCGGCACTCACCCGGTCGAGCAGGCCGCTGCGCCGGGCCGAACCGCCCCCGTACAGAAGCAGCACGTTGCCGATGCCGGCGGTCCGCAACTCCTCGCCGATCCGGTTTTCCACCCCCCGCCCGAACACGATCCGGGCCGGGTTGTGAAAGCTGAAGTCATG
The DNA here is from genome assembly GCA_002421565.1 of Desulfobulbaceae bacterium UBA5628. GTDB lineage: Bacteria > Desulfobacterota > Desulfobulbia > Desulfobulbales > Desulfurivibrionaceae > UBA5628. The sequence continues at coordinate 851 of DIKC01000076.1, forward strand.
CATGGCGATCCTCCTGTGAGCATTTGGTGGGAGCCCGGTTGGGCCGGGATGTTTCGATTCATCTTAACTCGGGAAGTTTTTACCTGAAAGAGGGTAACAAAAAAACCCGCTTCCAGATAAGGAAAGCGGGTTTGATATTTTCTGGCTCCCGGGGAGGGACTCGAACCCCCGACAAGGTGGTTAACAGCCACCTNNTGCTCTACCAACTGAGCTACCCGGGAACGCGCATAAGCGGAAAAACGGCGCCAATATAGCAGTCCTCTCCGGCCTCGTCAACTCTTTTGCCGATCCGTGTTTTGCCGATCCGTGACGATCCCTTTTCCCTTGACGCTCCGGACGGGGTAATATAAGAAGCCCTATTCCCTTCCGGATTAATAGAGGTCGGGGCGTGGCGCAGCCTGGTANNCCTGCCTTGGGAGCAGGAGGCCGGAGGTTCGAATCCTCTCGCCCCGACCAGATCGTCCGAGTCATGTTTGTCCGTTTCGTCCATCTTGGCTGAAGGAGGCGATCAAAAAGATGCGCCGGGATATCGAGTTGGCCTATTTCCAAAAACATCTCAACGAACGGCTGACAGCCATCAAGGCGGATCAGGAAGCCCGGCAGCGGGAAAGCGGCCCGGTGGAGCTCGATCGGGCCCGGGTGGGCCGTCTTTCGCGGATGGACGCCATGCAACAGCAGGCCATGTCCCAGGCTACTTCCCGGCTCACCGATCTTGAACGCCAGCGGATCGAAGCCGCCCTTGCCCGCATGAAGGAGGGCGAGTACGGTTACTGTCTGGCTTGCGGCGACGAAATCGCGGAAGGGCGGCTGCGCTTCGATCCCAGCGTGGCGACCTGCATTGATTGCGCCCAGGCGGCGGAAGGTTAAAAGAGTGGCATGGGTCATAATCCCCTGCTGATATTTCTGATTTATCTTTTTTACGGGGCGGCCTTTTTCGCCATCGGCGCCGCCATCACCTCCCGTCGCAAGACCTTTGCCAACCTCAAGATTGCCGGCCTTTTCTGGCTGCTGGCCCTGTTCGCCTTCAGCCATGCTTTCCATGAATGGCTGGAGATGTTCCGCCACCTGAGTTTGCCGGTGAGCGAAAGCGTGACCATGTGGGTGCGGCGGGTCAGTTTGCTGTTGGCCTTCTCCTCATTCCTCTGCCTTTTCCTGTTCGGTGCCAGTCTGCACGGGGTGCTGGCCCGGCGGGTACGGCGCTGGCTCGGCCTGTCGCTGTCGATCCTTCTGATCCTGTTCGGGGCCTTGCTTGTGCTGCGTCAACCCGACGAGGCGATCGAATTTTCGCGGATCATCGAATATGATATGCGCCGCCTGCTCGCCTTCCCGGCCACCTTTCTCACCGGCTCCGCTTTTCTCCTTTATGCCCGCCGCCTGCGAGGCTTTAGCGCCAAGGGAGCGGGTAATTTCGCCGGGGCCGGGATCGCCTTCATTGTTTATGGGGTCTGGACCGGGCTGGTTCCGTCCGGCAGCGTGGTGCTGCTGCCGGTTGAGGTCTGGCGCGGCCTTTCCGCCTTTATGGTGCTTCATTTCATCATGTACGCCCTGGATCTTTTTCTGGACGAACGGGAGGCGATGATCGCCGAACGCTTGCAACTGGCGGCCCGGGCGGAAAAATTGAGCGCGGTGGGGCGGCTGGCCGCCGGGGTGGCCCACGAGATCAACAATCCCCTGGCCAATGTCTCCCTCCAGTTGGAATTATTGCACCGGGAACCGGCAATGAGCGCCCTGCCGGACAAGGTAACGGCCCGGCTCCAGACCATCGAACGCAACATCGACAAAACCGCCCGGATCGCCAGGGAGTTGCTGATTTTTGCCGGCGGCCGGGAGGCCAGCGCCCGGCCGGAGCCGGTCGATCTTGCCCGGAGTATCGACAACGCCTGGCAACTGGCGGCCCATCGCACCGGCAATCATCGTCTCCATAGCGAGCTGGAACCAGGGCTGAGCGTGACCGGCATGCCCCTGAAACTGGAAGAGCTTTTTCTCAATCTCTTCCTTAATGCCATGGATGCCATGCCGGCGGGCGGGGTCATCGAGGTGAACGGCCGCCGGGAGATGGAGCGGGTGGTGATCCGGGTCAGCGATCACGGCACCGGCATTGCCCCGGAAAAGTTGAGTCTGGTGCTGGAGCCTTTCTTCACCACCAAGGAAATCGGCAAGGGAACCGGCCTGGGGCTGGCCATCTGTTACGGGATCATGGAGATGCACCACGGCACCATCGCGGTGGCTGCCCGCCCCGAAGGCCACGGCACCGTGGTCACCCTGGCTTTCCCGTTGCCTTGAACCACGGCAGGCAGTAGGATACGGCATGGAAAACATTCTGGTGGTGGATGATGATCGGGAATTGCGCGCCACCCTGGTCGAGGTACTGACCCAGGAAGGCCTCAACACCCAGGTGGCGGCCAATGTCGATCAGGCCCTGGCCATGCTGGAAGATGGCGCTTTTCATCTGCTGCTGTTGGACATGGTGATGCCCGGCACCGACGGACTGACCGCCATCCCCTTATTCAAAAAACAGGCCCCCCGCGTCCGGATTATCATGATGACCGCCTTTGCCTCGGTGCAGCACGCGGTCCAGGCCATGCAGCAGGGGGCGGACGACTATATCGTCAAGCCCTTCAAGATCGAGGCCCTGATGCTGGCGGTGCGGCGTAATCTCCAGGAAGCCCGTTTTCTGGAGTGCGGCGAGGCCGCCAACCTGGACGGACTTTTCCAGGGGCTGGCCAACGCCTTGCGTCGACAAATCCTGCTGGTTCTGGAACAGCAGGGCAAAAGCCGCTTCATGGACCTGGTGCGAACCCTGGCGGTCGACGACCACACCAAGGTCAACTTCCACCTCAAGGTGCTTCGGGAGGCGGGCTTTGTCCGGCAGGAACCGGACAAGAGCTACGCCCTCACCGCCAACGGCCAGCGGGCCGCCTCCTGCCTTTCCTTCATCAGCAAGAATCTCGCCTCCTGACCGGGAAGTTTTTTGATGATTTCCTATTTCATGATTTGCTCGGTTTCCCTGGCGGCGGCCTGGCTGACCATGTATTCCGGCTTCGGCCTGGGTACCTTGCTGTTGCCGGTTTTTGCCCTCTTTTTTCCGGTGGAGGTGGCGGTGGCGGCCACCGCGGTGGTGCACAGCGCCAACAATCTGTTCAAGATCGGCCTGGTGGGAAGATACGCGGATCGCCAGTTGGTGCTTCATTTCGGGGTACCGGCCATGCTGGCTGCCTTTGCCGGGGCGGCGGCCCTCGGTTATGTCGCCCATTTGGGGGAAGTGGTCGCCTGGTCGCTGGGGTCGCGGCAGGCGGTGATTACTCCCCTGAAACTGGTCATGGGCCTGCTGATGCTGATTTTCGCCCTTTTTGAACTGCTGCCTCGCCTGCGGGAACTTAAGATCGACCGTCGCTGGCTGGTGCCGGGCGGGCTGCTGTCCGGCTTTTTCGGGGGCTTCTCCGGCCATCAGGGGGCGCTTCGTTCCGCTTTTCTGGCCAAGGTGGGGATTGCGCCCCCAAGCCTTTGTCGGCACCAACGCGGTGATCGCCTGCCTGGTGGACGCGGCCCGGATCGTCACCTATGTCATGGTTTTTCTGCTGGCCGGCTGTGGCAATCCCATCGGATCGGGGCAATGGCCCTTGATCCTGGCCGCGATGGCCGCTGCCTTTGCCGGAGTCCGGCTCGGCAAGAGTCTGCTGCCCAAGGTCACCATGGGCGCCATCCAGACCCTGACCGGCGTTCTCCTGCTGTTGATCGCCCTGGGCCTGGCCTCCGGTCTGATCTGATTTCTGTGAAGAATTTTTCACAACTTTCCCCCTTTTTGTTGAAAAAAATTATCTGGTTTCCCTGGCGCTCCAGGCGTACTCTCGAACATTGGAGAGAATCTTTGATTGTCGTGGTATTACGACGATCACGGACAGATGGAAACCGGAAGGATCAATCATAAAGGAGGAGACAAGATGAAAAAGACGTTGGCATTGTGCGCCGCCGGGGTCCTGGCCCTGGCGGTCGGGAGCACGGCGTCCGCCGCCGATTATGTCGGGGCGGAAAAATGTTTTTCCTGCCATCAGGCCCAGTTCAATGACTGGCAGGCAAGCGGCCATCCCTGGAAGCTGCGGAAGGTGGACAAGGCCCGCTACGCCAAGCTGCCCCTGCCCCCGGGCGGCTGGTCGTGGGACGACATTTCCTACGTGATCGGCGGCGCCAACAAAAAAGCGCGCTATATCGACAAGCAGGGCTACATCATCACCGCCGCTAAGGACGGCTCCGAGGTCAAAAATCAATATAATGTCGAGGATGGTTCCTGGTCCTTTTACCACAAGGGTGAAAAGAAGCCTTACAAGTGCGGCCCCTGCCACATGACCGCCTACAGCCCCGAAGGCAACCAGGACGGACTGCCCGGCATGATCGGCACCTGGAAGGAAGACGGCATTGCCTGTGAAGAATGCCACGGCCCGGGCAGCGACCACGTGGCCAAACCGGGCAAGGGTAATGTCAAAATCGACACCTCGGCGGAAGCCTGCGGCAAGTGCCATCAGCGCGGCGGCATGGGACCGCAGCCTCCGGCCAAGGGCGGCTTCATCCAGCACCATGAGCAGATCAACGAGCTCAAGGCCGGTTCCCACAAGGATCTGACCTGTCTTACCTGCCATGACCCCCACAAGCGGGCGATTCACGCCAAAAACAACTGCGCCGAGTGCCATGATGGGATTGCCAAGAAGTTTGCCGCCAATATCCACGGCAAGCAGGGTACCCGCTGCGTCGAGTGCCACATGCCCAAGGTCACCAAGAGCGCGATCAGCGTCGCCAGCTATGTCGGCGATGTTCGCACCCATATCATGAAACTCAACACCGATCCCAAAGCGGATATGTTTGAAACCGTGGAAAAGGATGGTAAGAAATCAACCTACGCCAAGGGTTTCGTGACCCTGGATTACGCCTGCCTGAGCTGCCACGCCAGCCGGGACAAGCAGTGGGCCGCCAAGGCCGCCAAGGGCTTCCATAAGTAAGCCGGTAAGTACCTCATCTCTCCGGGGGGTTGCGTCGGTAACGGCGCAACCCCCATTTTTTTTTCCGCTTTACCGTTCCGCCCTTGGTCGCTTAAGATATAAAATAGACCACAGCAGCCAAAGGGGGCCGTTGATGAAGAAGTTTATCCGGAAAATTTGGGGACGGTCGCTACCGGCGGCCCTGGCTTTGCTGACGATTCTGGCCTGGCCGACAGCGATTCCGGCCGC
>DIKC01000105.1 GCA_002421565.1 Desulfobulbaceae bacterium UBA5628
AGCGGCCAGGGCCGGGGCGGCGTCCTGATCGGCAACCACGGCCTGTTCGTTGATGAAATGCTGGCCGGAGAAGGCGGCGTCATCATCGGCCCCGGGGTTGCCGGGATTTTCCCCGGCGGCCTGGGCGGCCAGGGTCGGCTCGGCGGCGGCCGCATCAAGGTCGGCAACTTCTTCCCCACCCGACTTGGCGGTATTGGTTTGACCAAGGCGGCTGGTGGCCGGAACCGGTTTTTCCACCTTGACCGTAGCCGGATCAACGGTTTCCATCAGCTTGCCGAACATCTTGGCGGCTGCATCCTGCACTGCCGGCGACCAGCCCACCCCCTTTTCGGTGAATCCGGCCTCGGCAAAAATTGCCTTGAGGTCGTCAAGGAAGGCCGGGACATCGGGTTGCGGGCGATTGGCCGCAACATCGGCCAGACCCTGGCGCAGCAGATTGACCAGCCGGTCGAGATCGAGCTTTACCGGCTGATCGGGCCGGGCCGGGTTATCCCAGGGAGCGTGCAGTTCGGGCAGCAATTGCCGCTGGGCCTCGCGGGAAACCCCGGCCGCATCGAGAATGCCCTGCAACTGCTCGGCATCCAAACCGGTGAGGGTCACTTCCGCCTGGGCGGCCTGACCGCTGGAGGCGATTTGGGCGGCCAGTTCTTGCAGACCGCGCAGGAGGGCGGCCAGATCAACCGTATTGTCGCCCCGCACCGCCTGCTGGCCAAGGCGGGAAATTTCTTCCATCGGGGTATTCAGACGGGCCAGGATCGACTCCAGGAATGGCAGCTCGGTTTCCGGCACAGTCACCGGCTGCTGGTTTTGCAGCCCTTCAAAATGGCGAACGAAGCTGGCCAGCAGTTCGCCCATTTCAAATACGCCGCCCTTGCTCTCAAACCGTTCCATCAGGGCGGCGATCTCCGCCTCGCCCATCCCGGCCTTTTGGGCCAAGGCGGTCAGCCGGGCCGGATCGTTGATGACCACGTTCCATTGGCCGGGGCCGTTAGCCACATTACCGGCCTCTTCCCGGATAAAGCCGAGAAATTGGGCCAGCAGGGCATTAAAGTCCTGCTCTTCGTCGCCGACCTTGGGCGCCGGCCTGATATCCACGGTCTGCACGGACTCGGCGGCCTGAGCGGCAGCAATCTGAAAAGATTCACCCAGCTGACCGACAACAACCTGCGCGGCCTCGGCCAAGCGACCAGTGTCTACATTGCGACCGGCATCGTCATTTCTGACGGGTTCGGTGGCTCTACCGGTAGCGGCCGGCTGGCGCTTTTCCGGTCGCCGGTCTACGCCCAGGAGATTTTTACTACTCTGGTCATTGGCGCTGCGCTGCCGCTCCAGGTGACCGGAAAAGTTCGTCTCGCCGCTGGCCCGGCTGGGAGAGGCCGGGGCGCTTTTGGCGGCCGGGGCGGCAGCCGCGAACATGGGGATCATTAATGTTTCCACGTTGGCTCCTTTTTTCCTGTTTAATCAGCTCACAACTTCCTTGCTCCCGGCCATAAGCAATGAGCGTGCCAACCCCCGAGAAACACCCGCTATTTACTCACAACTATTTGTTTACAAAGGAAAATTTTCTCAGCCCAAAAAGCTGAAAAACCCCACCAAAGCCCCTACCGGGACAAAGTTGCCGGGTACTACCGGCCGAGAACAAAGCGAGAAAGAAATGAGGAAGGAAGGAAGGGGCAAAGGAGAGGGCGGCCGGACATCCCCCGCGCCCCATTTAGCGACAGCGAGGGGCGCGGGGGATGTCCGACCGCCCGTTTGCTTACATCAACCCAAGCATCCGGCTCAACCGCACCGCTTTAGCCTGGTTAAGCTTGGGTATAATCTGGGCCACTTGATCCGATTTCAGCCCCCGGAGAATTTCCAGGGCGTCGGCATCATCCATCTGATTTATAAGGGGGGCAACCTTGGAGGCGCTCATGGTGCTGTAAACCTTGATCAACTCTTTGAAACTCTTGTCCTTGACCGCGGTAATCTCCGCCAGCTTGACCTTCAATTCTTCCTGAAGCTTGATCAAACGGGCCAATTCGTCGCTGACCCGCTGCTCCATCTCGGCCAGATCCGCGTTCCTCCGAGCCAACTCTTCTTCCTTGGCGATCACCGCTTTTTCCCGGTCGCGCAACTGGGCGGACAGCCGCAATTCATCGGGCGAAGCGGAAACCGGCTTGGGGGCTGGGGCCGCCATCGCCGTCCCGCTACCGATTGCCAGCAACAAAGCCAACCCGCCGATCAGGGCCGTCCGTTTGATCATCGCGGTCACCATTTCACTGTCCCTTAAAACGCAGCACCATCTGCTCGTCCATTTCATTTTGCTCTTTCCGTAACTGTTCGTGGAGATAATTGGCCTGATCCTTTTCCCGGGCCTTTTCCATGATCTTACGCTCCTGCACCCGGGTCAGCAGTTCGTCCCTGGCCTTGCTCACCGCCAGTTGCTGGGAGGCGACCAACTGCTGCTGGGACGCGATTTCCCGCTCTCGCTGCTCAATACCTTGGGCATGAAGGGCATAAAGAGGGGCCGGCATGGAGCGCTGCTTGCGTTCTTCAAAAGCGGCAATCGCCTGGGCCAGATCATCTTCCAGCTCCGTCAACCGGGCCAGATGCCGGGCCAGCAAGCCCTCGGCCTCGACCAGCGCCTGCTGGGCCAACTCCTCCAGGTTGCGGCGGTAATTGAGTACGGCCTCCAAACGGAAACGATACGCCACCCTTGCCCCCCTCCCCTATCGGTTCACTTTCATTTGAACAGCGCCTGCAACTGACCGGCGCTCTCCTTGAGGGAGACCCTGGTTTCCACATCCTGGCGCAGATAGTCGTTGAGTTTATCGATCATCCCGATCGCTTGGTCGATCTTGGGATTGCTGCCCTTGGCATAGGCCCCGATATTGATCAAATCCTCGGAACGGCGATAAAGGGACATGGTTTCCAGAAAGCGGCGGGCGGACTGGATCTGCTCCTTGGCGGCCACGTCGCTCATGCAGCGGCTGACGCTGTTCATCACCTCGATGGCCGGGTAATGGCCCCGGCCGGCCAGATCGCGGCTCAAAATGATATGGCCGTCGACAATGGAGCGCACCGCGTCGGCGATCGGTTCGTTCATATCGTCGCCCTCCACCAGCACCGTGTAGATGCCGGTGATGCTCCCCTTGCCCTGGCAGGTGCCGGCCCGTTCCAGCAGCTTGGGCAACTGGCCGAAGACCGAAGGGGTGTAGCCCCGGGAGGTGGGCGGTTCGCCGATCGCCAGCCCCACTTCCCGGCTGGACATGGCGAAACGGGTGACCGAGTCCATCATCAAAATTACGTCCCGGCCGAGATCGCGGAAATATTCGGACACCGACATGGCCAGATAGGCACCGCGCATCCGCACCAGGGGCGGCTGATCCGAGGTGGCCACCACCACCACCGAACGGGCCAGGCCCTCGGGGCCGAGGTCGCGTTCGATGAAGTCCTTCAACTCCCGGCCCCGTTCGCCGATCAGGGCGATGACGCTGATGTCGGCGGCGGTGTGGCGGGCGATCATTCCCATCAAAGTGCTCTTGCCCACCCCGGAACCGGCGAGAATCCCGATCCGCTGCCCCTTGCCCAGGGTAAGCAAGCCGTTGATCGCCCGTACTCCCACATCCACCGGCGACAAAATCCGGTCGCGGGTCATGGGGTTTAGGGGATCGGCGTAGAGGGGATAAAATTGTTCGGCGGCCAAGGGGCCTTTGCCGTCCATGGGCTGGCCCAGGCCGTCGATGATCCGGCCCAGCAAACTCTGGGCCACCGGCACCCGGGCCTCGCCGTCCACCAGGCGGATGGCGCTGCCCGGCTCGATCCCCCGCATTTCGCCCAAGGGCATCAACAGCACCCGGCCCTCGCGGAAACCGACCACCTCGGCCGGTACCTTGGAGGCGCCTTTAAAAACCTCCACCTCGCAGATACTGCCCACCGGAATCCCCGGCCCCTCGCTTTCGATGACCATCCCGATCACCTGATTGACCCGGCCGCCGACCGTAATCAGGGAGGTCTGGCCGACGCTGGCAATTACCGGCGCAAAGTCCATCAGGCATGATCCGGCTCGACCGGATTCGCGGTTGTTTCGGCTTCGGTATCGGTTTCCGGCTCCTCCGGGGTCGGCTGTACTCGTTCCGGCGGCAAATCAGGCAACGGCGGCATCTCCTCCCGGCCGGCTCCGGCCAAAGCGGCCATGAAGGCACGATCCACCGCCTCATATAGTTTCTCCCGGCCGTTTTCCAGGGTGGCGTCGATTTCGCCGAAACTGCTTTTAAGCAGGCAACCGCCCGCCGAAACAGTGGGATCTTCCACCAACTGCACCCGGTTCTTGCCTCCAAACATAGACGGATCGGCCAGGCCGGCTTCCTTGAGATGATGAAAATCATCGGGACTGATATGAACCTTGACCAGGGAATTTTCCACCACAAACCCCATCGCTTCCTGGAAGCAAGCCCGGATCACCAGGGGATTGACCGACACCTCGTGGCGAACCAGCCGTTCGCTGACGCTCTTGACCAAAGTGAGCAGTTCCTCCTGGTAGCGATCGAACAGCTCACGCCGCAAATCGCGGAGAGCGGCGGCCATCTGCTCCAGTTGCCGGATGCGGGCCGCATACTCCTTTTCCGCCTTAGCCCGGCCCTCTTTTTCGCCTTGGGCCTTGCCCTTTTCCCTGGCCTCCTGTTGCAGGCGGGCCGCCTCTTCCCGAGCCTGGGCAAGAATTTCGGCCGCCTCCTCGCGGGCGATCTCCCTGGGATCGCGGGGCCGGGGGGGCGCCGCCGCCTCCGTCTCGCCGTCCTGCTGACCGCTGGTCGGCTCCCCCACCCTTTGCCAGAAATCGGCAAAGGAAACAAACTCCTCGCCCTCGGGCAGGGCGGAAGGGTTGGGGCCGATGCTGCCCGGCTGCATCTTGATGACGTTAGACAAACTCGTCCTCCCCGCCGCCGGCGACCATCAACTGAATCTTGCCCTCCTGCTCCAGCCGCTTGGCAATCTTGATGATCGACTGCTGGGCCGCCTCCACGTCGCGAATCCTGGTCGGCCCCATGATTTCCATGTCTTCCTTGAGCATTTCCACCGCCCGCTGGGACATGCTGCGGAAAATCTTTTCCTTGAGATCGTCGGAAGCGATCTTGAGGGCGATCTTGAGATCGTCGGTGCTGACTTCCTTCAAGACCATCTGGATGCCGCGGTCGTCGACATTGATCAAATCCTCGAACACGAACATCAGGCGGCGGATTTCCTCGGCCAGGGACTCCCGCTGCTCTTCGATTCCTTCCAGAATCGAGGCCTCCATCGCCCGGTCGGCGCTGTTGAGCAGTTCGGCCACCGCCTCCACCCCGCCCAGCCGTTGGCCTTCCATCCCTTCCACCGACAGCAGTTCGTCCTGAAGCACCCGATCCACGTCCACCAAAATCTCGGGACTGACCTTATCCAGTTCGGCCATCCGCATGATCACCTCCACCTGGGTTTCCTCGGGGAATTCGGCCAGGACATGGGCCGCCTGGGGCGGGTCAAGAACCGAGAGAACCAGGGATATGGTCTGGGGATGCTCGTTGCGGAGGAAGTTGACCAGCACCTTGGGCTCCAGCTTGCGGGCCTTCTGAAAGAGGGTGAGCTTCCAGTCGGAACGGATTTCTTCGAGGATTTCCTGGGCCTTGTCGCCGGAAAGGGCCCGCTTCAGGGCCTGCTCCAGCAAGTCGTTGCCGGAGAGAAAAAGGTCGGCGGCCCCGCTGTCGGCCTTGAATTCCCGGAGCAGACCCTCCAACTCCTCCTTGTCGATCTTGTCGATCTTGGCCATCTGACGGCCGACCAGCTTGATTTCCTCGGGATCGAGGCGCTGGAAGACCTGGGAGGTAAAATCCTCGCCCACCGTAAGGAGAAAGATCGCCGCCTTCTCCGGGCCGCTCAGATTACCCGAGCCTTCTTTTTTCTTGCCTGGCAGAGCCATTTATCAGACACCCTCCCGCAGCCAGCGGCGCACCAAGTCGGCGGCCCGATCCGGGTCGCTCTGGGCCAGCCGGTAAATTCGTTCCTGGTCGGTAAGCCCCTTGGGACCAAGAGTAAGATCCTCTTCCTGTTGCTCGCCGCCGGCCGCGCCGCCGCCGCCATATTCGGCCAGCATCGCGCCCCGTTTGGCCTCGAGCTGCTTGCTGGCCAGCAGCCGGAAGAAAGGCTTGATCACAAAGAAGATCACTCCAAAGGCGATCAGCAGATAGACCAGGGGCATGGCCGCCCAGGCCGCGATTTCCCGCCACTTGTCCATGGGGTCGGCCTCCGGCTCCTCCATGGAGGAAAGGGCAAAGGCCAGGGAGGCGACTTCCACCTGATCGCCCCGTTCTTCGTTGTAGCCCACGGCATTGCGCACCAGCCGCTCGAAATACTGCATTTCCTCGGCGCTGCGCGGTTTATACTGAAGGGTGCTCTTGCCCTCTTCGCTCTCCACCTTGTCGTAGGTGCCGTCCACCATCACCGCCACCGACAGCCGCTTGATGCCGCCGCCCTTTTCCTGGATATGCTTGGTCTGGCGGCTGATCTCGTAGTTGCGGGTAACATTGCTGCGGTTGAAGGATGAACCGCCGCCGCCCTCGCCGCCTTCGGCAAAGGTGGCCAGTTCGCCCTTGACCCCGGGAATCCCTTGGGGATTGGCGCCGCTCCGGTCGCCCTCGGTCAGCAATTGTTCACTGCGCACCACCTGGGTTTCCGGGTCGAAATTCTCCTCGGTCACATCCACCCGGCTGAAATCAAGCTCGGCATTGATCCCGACCTTGACCCGGCCCACTCCGACCACCTCTTCCAGCATGGCCTCCACCTTGCGGCGCATGGTTTCTTCCACCTTGTACTGGTATTCAAGCTGGCTGCCGGAAAGGATCGATTCGGAATCGCCGTGCTTGCGATAAAGCAAACGGCCGGCGGTATCGACCAGGGTGATGTTTTCATCGCTCAAGCCCGGCACCGCGCTGGCCACCAGATTGACGATACTCTGCACCTGATGCTGGCTCAGTTTTTCCCGCCCCCGCAACTGGACGCTGATCGAGGCGGTGACCGGTTTTTCATCCTCGATAAAGACCGATTCCTTGGGGGTGGCGATATGAACCCTGGCCTCCTGCACCTGCTGGAACTGACGAATGGTGCGGGCCAGCTCGCCCTGCAAGGCCCGCTGATAATTGAGCCGGTTGACGAAATCAGTGGTGCCGAGCCCCACCTCGTCGAAGATTTCAAAGCCGACCCCGCCGCCCCGGGGCAGACCGTCGCCGGCCATGGTCAGCCGCACTTCATAGACCTGCTCGCCCGGCACCAAAATGGCGGTGCCGTTTTCCGACAAACTATAGGGAATGTTCTGTTCCCGCAGGCTGGCCACCACCTCGGAGGCGTCCTGCTGGGAAAGACCGGCATAAAGAACCTTGTAATTGGGCGTCTTGCCCATGAAGGAGAGGGCCGCCATGCCGCCGATCATCAGGGCCAGCACCACCATTGCGGTCAATTTCTGGATCCCGCTCAATCCCCGGAAAATGTTGGCAATCTGCTCGATAATTTCCTTAGGCCCGGCCATTTGCGTTATTCCTCGCGCTTAAAAGCGTTGATCATCTATTACAGTTGCATCCGCATTACTTCCTGGTAGGCGTCCAGGGCTTTCTGCTGCACCTTGGTCATCAGCCGGAAGGAAATACTCGATTTTTCAAGCGCGATCATGGTTTCGTGGATATTGGCGTGCTGGCCGCTAACCAGGCCGGCGGCCAGGGAATCGGCCTCCACCCGATGCTGATCGTAGGTGGCAAGCGCCCCCCGCAAAACCTCGCCGAACCCGGAAACCACATCTCTGCTCTTGCCTGCGCCCTGCCCGGCCTGATTAATACCGGCCGGCGCCACCGGCTGTAAATTGATTCCCTGCATGACTTATTCCTCCCTATAATAACCGCGACTGTCGATTTTTTGACTATCTTTTTTAACGACTGATGTCAAGGGCCTTGGCCGCCATGTCCTTAACCGCGTCCAGGGCGGTGACATTGGCTTCGTAGGAGCGGCGGGCGCTCATCATGTCCACCATCTGCTCGGCCACGTTGACGTTGGGCATCTTGACGATCCCGTTGGGGTCGGCGTCGGGATGGGAGGGATCGTAAACCTCCCGGAAAGGAGCCTTGTCCTCCACCACCTCCGCCACCTCCACTTGCCGCAGCCGCGAATTGGAGGCCTCAAGGGCGTTACGGAAGCCTTTATCCAGAGGCTTGGCGGCAAAGACCACCGATTTGGCCCGGTAGGGACCGCCTTCCATGGTGCGGGTGGTATTGGCGTTGGCCAGGTTCATGGCCGCGACGTTCAAACGGGCGCGTTCGGCCTTGAGGCCGGAACCGCTGATCTGCATGGCGGTAAGGATATCCATGATTATTTGCCTCCTTCATCGATGGCGTATTTAAGGCCTTCAAATTTCTTGCCGATCAGGCGGGTGGCGATCTGGTACATGAGTTGGTTTTCCGACAGTTTCAGCATCTCTTCATCGATATCCACCGGCCGCGCCTCGCCGCTGAACTCCCGGCTGTCGGCGCTGGCCACCGGGTCCAGGGCGATGTGGCGGGAATTGGTGCGGGCCAGTTCGCCCTGGCCGCTCACCACCCGCTGCATCACCTTGGCAAAGGGAATCTCCTGGACCGTATAGCCCGGAGTCTCCATGTTGGCGATGTTGGACTGGATCAGCCCCTGCCGCTTGCCCCGCAGATCCAGGGCCTGCCGCATGACTTCAATGTTGCCGCCGAAGAGTTTGTTGATCGGCATCGGTTCACCTCCTGCTGGTCGTTGCCATACCGGATTAAGCTCTTGGCCGATATTTTATGCAAACAAGATGCCAATCACCGCGCAATCGCCAAAATAATCGCCGACTATTTACAGGGTTGCCCCTTGGTTGCGATATTCATTGAGTTTGTTGCGCAGGGTGCGGACGCTGATTCCCAGGATTTTGGCGGCATGGGTCCGGTTATGCTCGGTGCGCTGAAGGGCCTGGATGATCATCCGCCGCTCCACTTCCCGCAAGCTCTGGGAGGCAAACTCCACCGGTATTTCTTCCCCGGCCGGGGCTGTTTCCGGCTCGGCCGGCAAGTCGGCCGCCGGGGACGCCTCACTCTCCGCCGGAACTTCGGCCGGCAACTCCTCCTCCCAGAAATCCCAGGGTTCCAACTCCCGGCCGGTACTGAGCAGCACCGCCCGCTCCATCATGTTTTCCAGTTCCCGGACGTTGCCCGGCCACTCGTATTCGCTGAACCGGCGGCGGGTGCGGGCGGACAGCTCCTTGCGCGGCCGTTTGTAACGATCGGCGTGTTTGTCGGCAAAAAAGCGGGCCAGGAGAAGAATATCCTCGGGCCGTTCCCGCAGGGCGGGCAAACGAATCGGGATCACGTTCAAACGATAAAAAAGATCCTGGCGGAAACCGCCGTCCCGCACCGCCTCGGCCAGATCACGGTTGGTGGTGGCCAGCACATGAACGTCGATCTTGACCGGCTCCCGGCCGCCGAGCCGGTCAACCTCTTCCTCCTGGAGCACCCGCAACAGCTTGGCCTGCAAGTGGAGAGGGATTTCGCCGATTTCATCGAGGAGCAGGGTGCCGCCGCTGGCCAACTCAAACTTGCCCTTCTTGGCCACCACCGCCCCGGTGAAGGCCCCTTTCTCGTGGCCAAAGAGTTCGCTTTCCAACAATCCTTCCGGAAGGGCGGCGCAGTTTAAGGCCACAAAAGGGCCGTGGCAACGCTCGCCGACCTGATGGATGTAACGGGCCAGTACCTCCTTGCCGGTGCCTGACTCGCCCAGAATCAGAACCGTGGCTTTGCTGGAGGCCACTGCCTTGGCCCGTTCCAGGAGGCGCAAAAAATTGGGGTTTTTCCCGATCACCGGCCGTTCAACGCCGGAGCCGACCTCCCGGTTGAGCGGCGCCGCCACCACCGCCGGAGCGGCCGGCAAACGACGACCGGCGGCAAAGACCTTTTTCACCGTCTCCTCGATCACCTCAACCGGAAAGGGTTTGATGATATAATCAACCGCCCCCCGCTTCATCGCCTCCACCGCGGTTTCCACCGTGGCGTAACCGGTGATTACCACCACCGGCAAATCCGGCTGCTCGGCCCGAATCCGGCCCAGCAGTTCGATCCCGTCCATTTCCGGCATCTTGATATCGGTCACCACCAGATCCGGCGGATTGGCCGCGATCTTCTCCAAGGCCATGCGGCCGTTTTCCGCCACCGCCACTTCATGCCCCAGGCGCTGCAACGCCTCGTAGAGGGCGATCCGCATGTTCTGCTCGTCATCCACCACCAATATTTTCCGGCCCGGCTCACGCATCAAAAACCCCTATTCACGAAATAACGCCGCATACGGCAAAAATACGCTGAAAACCGAGCCCCGGCCGCCCGGCCCCCGATCCACCCGGATCAAACCCTGATGGGATTCGACAATATGATGGACAATGGCCAGCCCCAGCCCCTTGCCCCGCTCCTTGGTGGTATAAAAAGGGTCAAAAATCCGCCCCCGCGCTTCCGGAGCAATCCCCCGGCCCTGGTCGACCCACTTGATCTCCAGCATCGCCGGGCCATCCTTGCCGGCCGGCAGGGTGCGGCTGCTCAGTTCGATCTCGCCTGCCTGTTCCATGCTTTCCAGGGCATTCATCCCCAAATTGAGCATCAGTTGATGGAGCAAGGCCGGATCGCCGCTGATCTCCTCGCCCTGGTGCTGATAAGCGGGGATGAAGGTCACTCCCTTTTCCTCTCCCAGGGGGGCAAGGGCGGCCAAGACCCCCTCCAGCCAAGGCCGAATCGCCACCTGCTCCCGCACCGGCCGGGGCTGGTCGGCAAAGGTAAGGGCATTGTCCAGCAGATGATTGATGGTACGGATCGCGGCCAGCATCCGGGAGGTGATCCGCTGATAATCGGGGTCATCGCCCAGGTCACGGCGGAGCATGGAGACATAAAGCTCCAGGCCGCCCAGGGGATTACGTAACTCCTGGCTCAAATAGACCGTCATCTCCTGGATGGCGGCAAAGCGTTGCCGCCTTTCCTGATGGGCCTCGATCATCGCCGGGTAGGTCACGTCCTCCAGTAAGAGAAAAAAACCGTCCACCGCCAGAAAAGGGCTTTTCAACTCGTTGCGCGACAGGAGAAAATAACGGCTTTCGCCGTCGGCCGTTGGCCGCTCCACCAGCATCTTGCCTCCGGGCTGGCGGAGGGGGGCGGCCTCATCCCCGGCCAGTTGCAGGGCGCGGGCGAGGATTTCCCAGCAGGAACGGCCTTGAATCGCGGAGCCGGCCAGCCCCAGCATCGCGCCGGCCTGCTGATTGGCGGCCAACAGCAGGCCCTGGCGGTCGGCCAACAGCAAGCCGCCGGGAATGCTCTCCAGCATGGCGAAAAAAAACTCTCGAATCTGGTCGGCCTGGTCAAAGGCAAGGGTGCTCATATTTTATTCACGAAGGCTCGAAAAGGGTTCTGATGCCCCCCAGCACCTGCCCGATATCAAGCAGATTAAGCTGTTGGGTCGCCATTTGGGTTGCCAGACGATCAGGACCGGCCACCGCCCGGCCGAGATGGGCGCGGGCCTTATCCATTTCCCCCTGCCGGGCCAAGAGAACCCCCAGCTGAAGGTTGGCCGCCTGGGCCGCTTCCCCTTCGGCCGGCATCTCCGGTTCGACGGCCAGACGATAGGCGGCGATTGCCTCAACATTCATGGTGTTGCGGCGGAGAAAATCCCCGGCCCGCCGGGCCAATAGCTGCAACTCGGCCGGGGGCAGCCAGGCTTCCTGCCGGTAATGGCTGAGGGCCGGCAGCAATTCCTGGCCCGATCCGGCCGCCAGCAAGGCGCGCAGGTGGGCTTGGGCATACTCCCCCCGGTAGTCGGCGGCCGGGGCCGGGGCGCTCATCGCCCGGCGGAAAAAAACCAGGGCCGCCTCGGGCTGCTTTTGGGTCTGGTGCAGGCGGCCGCTCAGGTAAAGGGCCTCGCCGAGCCGGGGGGAATCGGCATAGATTTTACGGAGATGGGCGAGCAGCCGTTCGGCGGCCTCGAAATCGCCCATCTCCAGGTAGAGTCTGGCCCGCCGGACATAGATGGCGTCCCGGTCGTTCTCGGTAAGGACATCGGCCAGGGCGCGGTAATAGAGGACGGCGGCCTGTTCGTGCAGAGCCAGGGCCTCAAAGGCGCGGCCGATCAGATAACGCAGTCTGCCCTGGCGGTAAGCCAGCACCTTGGGATGTTCGGTCTGATAAAGCTGATAAATCCGTTCGTATTCGCCCTGCTTGAGCAGTTCTTCCACCAGATAGAGAAGCAGTTCGCCGGTTCGCTGGGCCTCCGCTTCAGTTTCTTGGCCGGGCTTGGCATGACGCACGAACTCGCGGGCGATCTCCAGGGTTCGTTCCTGATCACCACGGGCCTGATAGCGTCGGAGCAAGGCGTAACGGGTATCTTGGGCGATCGGCTCCAGCCGGTAATTATCAATCACCGCCAGATAGGGCAGGTCACCGGCCGGATCCTTGGGGTCCCGCCGCGAACGCCATTTTTCCTGGGGCTGGGCGGGATCATCCTGAAACTGGGCCTGACGGAAACGGGCCAGCACCACCGACCGCTCGTCCGGCCGCCCTTCCTGAACCGCCTGACCGTAAAAACGCTGGGCCGCCTCCTGCTCGCCTTGGCGGTAATGACTCTCGCCGATTTCAAACAGGGCCTCGGTCCGCCGGGCCGAAATCGGCGCCAGATTGATGAAATGCAAAAATTTACCTCGGCCCTCCTCTTCACGCCCCAGCCGGATATAGGCCAGCCCCAGCCGGAAAAGCACCTCCGGCACGGCCAGATGATAACGGGGGGCCGCGATCATGATCTGCTCCAGGGTGGAGAGGGCCTGGGGGTAATCCGCTTTGCGGTCATAGGCCGCTGCCAGCCCGATCAGGGCCTTGACCCTGAGGTTCGGGTCCGGCCCCTGGGCCAGCTTCTTGAACAGAACGACCGCCTCCTCCACCTGCCCCACCTCCAGCAGGGTGTTGGCCCGCCAGTCGCGGGCCTCGGCCACGAGCGGCGAAGCGGGATAACGTTCCTCAAAGAGACGGAAATAGGTAAGGGCCTCCCGGAAAAAGCGCATCTTAAAATGGCTGATCCCGATCTCGAGATAGGCGAGGTCGCTGTGGGGTGAGTCTGGGTATTCGCCATGATAGCGGCGAAAAAGATCGCGAACCGGAGCCCAGTCCGGTTTATCGGCCTGCTCGGCGGCCTGTTTGCGGAAATTGGCCGCCCGCCACAAGGCCTCTTCCGCCTGCCCGGCCTTGGGGAATTCCCGGTTGAGCCGCGCAAAAAAAACAGCCGCCGTGGCCGGATCCTCCTGTTCGGCCGCCGCCATCGCCTTTTCCCACAAAATTTCCGGGGTCACCGGTGGCGGCTCCTGCCGGCTCAAAGCCGGCCCGGCCGACAACCAGAAAAGGCCGGCCAACATCAGCAAAAAGGGGGCGATCGCGGGCCGTCTCATTCGGTCAACTGATATCTTTTCATCTTTTCCAGCAGGGTGGTGCGATTGACATGGAGCAATTTGGCGGCCCGGTTCTTGACCCAGCCGGTCTGTTCCATGGCCCGCAAAATCAGGTTTTTTTCAAACTCGGCCACCACCTCGCTCAAGACCAGTCCCTCGGCCGGAATCTCCTGCCGGGCGCCGCCGCCGTTATC
>DIKC01000169.1:0-29100 GCA_002421565.1 Desulfobulbaceae bacterium UBA5628
CTCGTCGGCCACCACCGCGAAGCCGGCTCCGGCTTCCCCGGCCCGGGCTGCCTCCACCGCCGCGTTCAAGGCCAGAAGGTTGGTCTGGAAGGCGATTCCATCGATGGTGGTGATGATCTGGCGGATCTTGTCGCTGTCCCGCTCGATCTCCGCCATGCTGCCGGTGAGGTTGACCAGGGCCTTGAGCGATTGCCCGGATTTTTCGATATTTTCCCGCATCAACTGTTCCGAGCCGGAGGTCAGTTCGGCGGTTTCCCGGCTGCCTTCGCTCATCGAGGCGAGAGAGGCGGCGGTCTCTTCCACCACCGCCGCCTGTTGCGAGGCATCCTCGGAAAGCGAAGTGCTGGCGCTGGCGATCTCGCCGGACGCCGCCGCCACCTGGACCGCATTCTCCCGCAGGGTGTCGCTGATCCGGGTCAGGAGGCCGCTCAGATCCAGGGCGGTGAGCCGGGCCATGAACATTCCGATCACGATGGTCGTCAGGAGGAGGATGGTGACCTGTCTTTCGGTGGCGGCGGCCGCGGCCAGCATCGCCTCGTCGGTCATGATGGCGCTCTTCGCGGTGTGCCGGATTTCCTGGAGAAACTGCTGGGTTTCAGCCAGGGCCGGCATGGTCTGGCGATCATAAATACGACCGGCCGTCTCCCGGTCTCCCCCTGGGCCCAGGAGGGCGTTGATCAGGATCGCCGACTGGTGCAGCTTGAAGTGGGGCTCTTCGATCCGCCGGAGAAGGGGCGCCAGGGCCGGGTGGAGGGCCTCGGCCCGTCGCCGTTCCTCGTCGTACAGCCAGTGGCCGAAACCGCATTTATGGTCGTCGGTTTCCAGCTTCAGGCTGGTGGCGGTCTCGTCCCGCAGGGTGAGATTAAGTTGATTGACCCAGTTGAGATGGTCCACCTCCCGCTGGGCCAGGGCGGCGTCCAGCTGGTTGCCGCGGATCACCGCCTCGGCGTTGCCGACTATTTCGCCCACCCCGAAATGGATCAGGATGCCGGTAATAATGAACAGCCCCAGCACCCAGCCGAAGCCGATGGTGATTTTTTGCTTCAGGTTGCGACGATGCCATAGATTTCTTGCCGTGTTCCAGATCATTTCCGGCTCCTTTTGCTGATAGTCGGTCTCACGGGCATGCTCAGGCGCGGTTGATTTCGAACAGGGAATCAAGGCGCAGATCGCTGAAGAGCTGGGCCATGAAATCCGGGGTTCTGGTCACCCGCAGGACGCCGTTGTGGGCAGCCAGATTTTTGTAAAAGAGGAGCAGTTTGCCGATTGCCGAGCTGCCGAAATATTTGACCTCGCCCAGATCGATCACCACCTCCTTGATCTGGCCCAGGGGCAGGCTGAGGAATTTCTGCTTGAGGATTTTGGCGTCGCTCTCATAGACATTGCCCTTGATGATTAAGCAGGCGGTGGTGGCGTGGCGGCTGATCTCACAGGTCATGCTCATGATCGTTCCTCCTTTTCGGGTTGAGATAGGTTAATTGCCTGGCAGTTCGGTCAGGATCAGGGTGCAGTCGTCAAAAGGGAGAATATTTCCCCGGTGGTGGCGGGCCGCCGCCAGCAGGGCCTGGAAACGTTCGGGCGGCCGGGTGGCGGGCAGCAGGGCCGTGAGCCGTTCGTGACCCAGGGGTTCTCCGGCCTCGTTTTTCGCCTCGATCAGCCCGTCCGACCAGAGGACGAGCTGGCTCGCTTCCCGCCACTGGTAAATCTCGGTATCGGCGGTAAGTTCCGGCCCGACCACCCCCAGGGGCAGATGGCAGGGATTGAAGACGTGGCTGGTTTCGCCGTTCTCGTTGACCAGCAGGGCGGCGGGAATGCCGCCGTTCCACACCTCGACCACCCGGTTGCGGTGGTCGATGACCGCCACCAGGGCCGCCACGAAGCGGTCGGCCGGGGAGTGCTCGTGGATCGCCCGGTTCATCTCCTCCACCAGCAAGGCCACCGGCAGGCCCTGTTCGCTCAGGCGGTAGAAGATGTAGTTCAAGGGCAGGAGGTTGAGGGCGGCGGGCAGGCCGTGGCCGGTGGAGTCGGCCAGCATCAGGTAAAGGCGGCCGTCCCTGGCCCGGTTGAGCGCGATCATGTCGCCGCTTACCAGATCGGTGGGCTCCAGGGAGAATTGGATCTGGGGGTCGGCCAGCCGCTCCGGCCGCATCATGGCGGCCATCAGCTCCGCCACCAGGTGTCGTTCTTCCTCGGCGGCCTGGTGGTATTCCTGGAGGCGGAGGCGGCTTTCCGCCAGTTCCCGGTTGCGGAGCACCTGCTTGCCGCTGTTGCAGAGTGACTGGATCATCGCTTCCAGGTTGAGGGGTTTGAGCAGGTAGGCATCCACCCCCGTCTCGATGCTCTGCTGAAGGTATTCGAACTCATTGAAGGCGGTGGCCATGATCACCGGGGTGGCGGGACAGAAACGCTTGACCGCCTCGGCCAGTTGGAGGCCGTTTATGCCCGGCATCATGATATCGCTGATCACCAGGTCCGGGTGGTGGCTCTGGAACAGGGCCAGCCCCTCGTCGCCGTCGGCCGCGCACCAGAGTTGCCCGACCTTGTCGGCCAGGAAGCGGCGGACTTGACCGCGGATTCCTTCCTCGTCCTCCACGTAAAGGACGGTGAGCTGTTTGAGCAGGGCGTAAGAGCCGGGGGCGATCATGGCAAGACCTCCTTGACGGGTTGCGGTTTGCCGTTCAAGGGCAGGGTGATGATGAACTCCGCCCCCTCTTCCGTGTTGCGGCAGGAGATGGCGCCGGCCAGCCGGTTCTCGATGATCGCCTTGGTCATGTAGAGGCCGATGCCGGTGCCGCCCGGCTTGGTGGTGAAGTAGGGATCGAAGAGCCGCTCCAGGTTGCCGGCCGCCACTCCGCCGCCGTTATCCCGCACCCGCAGGGTCAGACGCCCATCCCTGACCACCCCAAGGATTTCGATCCGGCCGTTGGCGACTTTGCGTTCCAGGAGAATGTCCTTGGCATTGGCCAGAAGGTTGAGAATCGCCTGGGAGAATTCATTGGCGTTGCCCCAGGGCTTGATCTCCACCGGCGGCAGGTTGACCAGGCAGGCGATATGGTGATGGCGGAAACCGGCCGCCAGCAGCTTGATGGTGTCCTCGATGGCGGTGCCTACGCAAAACAGCTCCTCCCGGGCGGCGGGATTGAAGAAGTTGCGGAAATCATCGATGGTGGCGCTCATCCGGCTGATGATCCGCATCGCCTCGTCCACCGCCTGTTCGATCCTGGCGGGGGCGGAGGCTCCGTCCTCCCGGCATTCCCAGGCCAGATTCTGGAGAATCAGGCCCAGGGTGCTGAGGGGTTGGCGCCACTGGTGGCCGATGTTGCCGATCATCTCGCCCATGGCCGCGTGCCGGCCCTGCTGAATCAAGAGCCGTTCCTTGCGGAGGTTTTCCTCGGTTTCATGGCGCACCCGTTTTTCCAGTTCCCGGTTGAGGGTGCGGAGGCTGGTTTCCAGGTGTTTGCGTTCGGTGATGTCCTCGATACAGACGAGAATGCCGCCCACCCCGCCATTATCGTCGGGCAACGGCACCTTGCTCACGTCGAGCCAGGTCAGGCCGTGATCCCGGCCGCTGACGCAGACGTTGACGTGGTATTCCGCCCGGCCGTCGGCCATCACTCCCTCGTCCAGCCGTTGCAGGTATTCGGCCCGGTTGTGATCCAGGTTGAGGTCGTGGTCGGTCTTGCCCGCGATCTCGGCGGGGTGCTTGAGGCCCAAGGCCCGAGCCGCCGCCAGATTGCAGCCGCGAAAGACCGAATCGCGGTCCTTCCAGAAAATCTGCTGGGGGATGCTGTCCAGCACCCGCCGGATGAATTGCTCCTGTTCCTCCAGTTGCCGGCGGGTCGCCTCCAGGACGCGGTGATTTTCCCGTTGTTCGCTGATGTCGAACCACCAGCCGCAGACCACGGCGCTGCGATCCAGGCGGCGGACGAAGTGGTAGTCGTCGAGGAGCCAGCGGTATTCGCCGTTTTGGTGCCGGAAACGGTATTTCAGTTGCCGGCGGGGAGAGGCCTGGTCCGGGGTGCGGTCGGTTTCGGCGGCAAAGCGATCCGCCTCCTCGCCCAGGGTTTGGCAGACCAGATCGACCTCCTCGGGGTGAATCCGGTCGAGGCGGAAAAGGGGGTCGGCAATAAATTCGGCCGGGGCATAGCCCAGACCAGCGGTCACGTTGGGGCTGCAATAGAGGGTGGCGAGGCCGCCCCGGTCGCCGCAGGCGATATAGAACATCATCGGCGCCTCGTGGAAGCAGCCGTCCAGCCAGGCGGTGGGGATGTCAACTTCGCTGCATGGGTAACGCATTGCTCGACTCTCCTGCTCGCGGTTGCTTGCTGATGGCCGTTCGGCCCGGTCATGGGGCAGCCGGATCGCCATTTTACGGCCAGTGGCGGCGCCCCTGTCCGGCAATTGACCGGCGGTTGGGCGATAGCAAGATTATTACGAAACAACAATCAGTTGCAGATTTGTCCTGTATTCACTATAGGACCCGAATGTTGGAGGGGGGTTAAAAGAAGGTAAAAAGAAGATGAGAATAGTTGTTTTTTAGTTAGGGAAAGTTGCGGGCCGGGGATCGACGGCCCTTGCCGGGAGCAGGGAGCGGCAAGGGCCGTCGGGGAAGGGCGGTTATTTTTTGGCGGGCGGCGTTTCCTTCTTCCGGGATGCTCCGCTTTTCTCCGGCTTGACCGCGGTAGTCCCGGCTTTTTGCGGCGGCCGGGTGAGAATCTTTACCGGCGAGTCGAGATCGCCCTGGCGGGTCCAGGAGAGTTCCAGGGAGAATTTTTCCTTGTCCCGCTTGCGGCGGGCCTCCACCTTGACTTCGACCAGCGGGGCCGGGGCCAGGGTGACGAATTCACCCTCCCGCTCGACCACGATGCTGCCGGCCTTGAAGCCTTCCATCAATCCTTCCAGATAGTTGATTACGGTTTTTAGCGATTGCGCCTGCTTGAGTTCCACCTTGTCCTTTTCCATTTCCATCGCTGTTCCTCCTTGTTGTTCAGTGTCAATGCGGGGCGGCGGCTGCCGGCCCCGGTTCCGCCGGGCTTTCAGGTAAGGGAGAGCAGGACCGGCAACAGTTGGCCGGCGTCGAGCAGGGGGCAACTGGTATCGCTGATCAGCGGCGTGTCGATGATTTCAATCCCCCGCCGTTTGAGGAAGCCCCGCTCGATGCCGCCCGGATAATCGCCCTTTTCCCCGTCCACCACCAGATAGTTGAGGAGTTCCCGGTCGCGGGCCGCCGGCTGGTCCTTGCGGCCGTAATAGAGGAGAATGTCAACCTGTTCGCTCAGGCTCAGGCCGAACGATTCCGGGTCATGGCCGGTGTTGGGGACATAGACCTTGGGGCAGGGGTTGGCGGCGATCGCCCGGCCCACCCCGGTCGGCAGCAGGTTGGCCACCAGGCTGGAATAAAAGCTGCCCATGGGGTAGCAGATCAGCTCGGCGGCGGCGATCAGCTCGCTGATCTTCCGGCGCACCGGCCAGGCGACCGGCTCCGGCTGTTGCCGGTTGTCGGTGAGAAAGATTTTTTCGATTTTCTGGGTCAGCGGCGGCACTTCCTTGCCGGTGAGCAGGTGCTGGCCCACCACCACCCGCTTGTTGGCCAGGCGGGCGGCGAGATGGAGATAACAGTTGGCGATCGGCCGGACAATGCCCCGCGCCTCCACCAGCTTGGAGAAGAGATAGATCACCGGGTCCGGGTGGCGGCGGTTTTCCAGGTAGCCGCCGGTTAGAATCAGGTTGCCGACGCTGGCCCGCCGGAGATCGAAGCCGTCCGGCATGGCCCGCCGGAACCATTCGAGGTGGTTGCGGATGATCTTGCGCATGGGGTCGGAAATCGCCGCCACCAGGGGATGGCGGCCGTCGATCAGTTCGGCCAGTTCGGCCTGCCGTTTAGCCGGGGTGGCCTCAACCGGCAGGCGGTGATTGAAAAGGGCGTAAATTTCGCGGTTGCCGCTCAGGCTCTGGTCGGCCAGATCCATGATCCGAGCCCGGAAATCGCCGATTGCCAGCATCTTGAACGCCTCCCGCAGGGGCGCCGAACTGCCGCCGGAGTCAAAGGCGGTGATCAGATGGATGGAGTTGTGGGTATAGTGGATCAACTCCCGGCTCAAGGGCCGCAGGGCGCTGCCGCCGCTGAAAAAAAGAATCTTCGGCCCCAGTTCCGGGGCCCGGGCGTAGCGGGCCGCCTTGCGCGGATCGGGGATGGCGCTTTCCCGGCAGAGACGGAGGCGGCTCCTCCGCTGATCGCCGGTATTGGCGGGGGTGTTACGGGTCATCCGGGGATTATCCCGTGGCGGAGGAAAGTATGGCAATGATCGGCGGCCAGCTCGAAATTGGCGCCGCCGCTCAGTTCCATGACCGTGATTCGCTCCAGGAGATCGAGGTAACGCTCCGGCGCGAAACGGAATTCCTCGTCGCCCTTGCCCAGGTAAAACAGGCCGCTGGACTTTCTGAAGGCGGCGAGCAGTTCGGGCCGTTCCCGGAGCTTTACCTCCCGGCAGCGCAGGGGGCTGTCGTCCCGCTGCCAGTTGAGGATCGCCAGGCCGTGGAGGGGACTGCTCAGGCAGAATTTGCCCGGCCCGAAGCAGGCGTCGATATCCACGTCGAATTTGTGTTCCAGGTCCCAGAGTTCTTCCGGGCTGAGGCCGGCGAAGCGGAAGCACTGGGCGGCCGGAATCACCCCGTGGAGGTCGGGATTGTTGAGGACGGTGCCGGGATTGACCCGGGGCAATTTGGCCACCCCGCTCATCCAGCATCCTTGCCGGCCGGCCTCGACCAGCAGCCGGTCGTTGCTGACAAAACCCATTCCCCGGCTCATCAGATGGAGGGCGAGGGTCGATTTGCCCATCCCGGAAAACCCGGCCAGGGCCAGCCCCCGGCCGTGAAGGTGAACCGCCGCCGCGTGTCCCAGGAGGCAGCCCCGGTCAAGCTGCCAGGCGATGAAGCGGTTGTTGATGAAGTTGACCACCTGATTGGGGTTGGCCTGGCAGGGGCCGATGGCCAGGTGCTGGTCGTGGTCGAAGATGAAATGCATCCCGGTCAGCCGTTTGCGCACGATCCGGCC
The DNA here is from genome assembly GCA_002421565.1 of Desulfobulbaceae bacterium UBA5628. Taxonomy (GTDB): domain Bacteria; phylum Desulfobacterota; class Desulfobulbia; order Desulfobulbales; family Desulfurivibrionaceae; genus UBA5628. The sequence goes on from DIKC01000169.1 coordinate 7,055, forward strand.
GCCGTCGTGGTCGTAAAACTCCTCCTTGATTTTGCTCTTGCCGGGGTCGGGCTGCTTGACCGTAAAGGGTACCGGCAATTCCACCACCGCCTCATGGACGGTGATGACAATATCCGGACGCTGGCGGGAATGGCTGACAAAGGGTTCGAAGTAGCTCGCCAGTTCGTCCCGCAGGGCCTGATCGGTGCAGAAAACATCGATTTGGCACTGATCGAAGGCCAGCCCCAGGCGGGCTTCGGCGGGATGGGCCCGGCGCAGCACCTCGATGAAGTGGCGGGGGGAGAGGTCGCCGGTGGCGGCCAAGGGGTCGGCGGCCGGTTCAAGGGTGATTTCCTGGCTGATGGTTTCCATGATCGTTTCCTCCTTATTTTTTTAGCCGGTTGATGACGTAATCCACGTAAAGGGCGGCCGGGTTGAGGTCGCTGGTCTCCTTGATTCCCCGGAAGCCGCCGAAGGCGGAAACCTCGAAGACCATCGGGCCCTCTGGGGTTTCCGCCACATCGACGCAGGTAAAATCCAGACCAAAGGGCTCCTGGGCCCGGCGGGCCAGCTCGATAATGGACGGGTGGGGCTGAAGGGCCTGGTAACGGCCGCCCGAGGCGGTGGTGGTGTTCCAGGCCCCTTCCTCTTTGCAACGGGCATAGGTGGTGAGATATTGGCCGCCGAGAAAGACGATGCCCATATCCCGGCCGCCCAGCTCGATCTTCTGCTGGATGTACATCACCCGGTGCTGGGCCCGGTAGGCGTCGATCTCCTCCGGCGCCGCCGGGGTGTCGGCGATGATCGTCATCCCCCTGGCCTTGGTCGAAAAGAGGGGCTTGAAGACCGCCTCGCGGTAGCGCCGCACCGTGGTCAGGGCGATGCCGGGGTCTTCGGTGATGGTGGTGGGCGGCATGGGAATCCCGGCCAGGCGCAGGCTGACGGTGCAGCTCAGGCGGTCCAGGACCCGGATAATCGCCAGGGGATCGGAAAATACCGCCACCCCCCGGGCCTTGAGAAAGCGGAGCAGCTCCAGCCGGTCGAGGAGGTCCGGCGAGTAGCGGCTGCCGATTTTCTTGACGATCACCGCATCCAGGCCGGCGAGATCGACCCCCTGGTAGAGCAGCCGGTTATGATCGAGATCGAGGGCGGTGCGGTGGATCTCGATCAGCAGCCGTTCGCCGGTTCTGGCCGCGGCCATGTCGGCCAGCCATTCCGACGACCAGCCTCCCTGGGTGCCGACAACTCCGATCTTCATGGGCAGACTCCTTTCAGTAGTAGATGATCTCTTCCGGCATGGTGAAGGCCGGGATTTGGCCGGGCGGGGTGAGGCTCACCTTTTCCAGCAGATAATGGCCCCGCATCAGCATCTCCCGGGCGAAGCGGGCGTTGAGCTCGAAACGAACCGAGGTGAAAAAGGAGCGGGCCAGGTGGAGGGCCAGGCGGAAGGAGGCGCTTTGGTCGTGGTTGGCGGCCGCGTAACTTGCGGCCAGCCGGTGGATACGGGCCGCCGCCTGGTTGAGCCGCGAGCGCGCTCCGGCTTCAAAGACCGGCAGCCGGAAAAAAGAAACCAGGAGCACCGCCATGTCCTGGAGATAATCGCCGGGCTGGGAGCGATAAACATCGATGAAATGAATCCGGCGGTTGGCCTGATTGAAGACGATGTTGTTGGCGTTGCAGTCGCCGTGGATGAAAACGGTGCAGGGCGCCGCCACTTCCTTTTCCAGGTCGGCCGCCTTGCGGCTGAGGATGGTGAAGGATTCAATATCCCGTTCGTTAAGCCGGGCCGAACCGCGAAAGAGACGGGGGTGGATCAGGCGGATTCGGTCAAGGCGGTCAAGAAGCTGGGCGATGGCCTGGGAAGGGGCGGGGATGTCGGTTTTGCTGAGATCCCAGAGCCGGGGCAGGGTCTCTTCCAGGGTGGCGAAGGCGTGTTCGAGCAGGGCCGGGTCATGGCCCAGCACCACTTCGTCCATGGTCGGGCCGGCAATGAACTCCACCAGCATCGCGGCCTGCTCCGTTTCCTCGTGGAAACTGATCACTTGCGGCACCAGGCCGGGAGAGATTTTTTGCCAGGCCGCGAGATTTTCCCGTTCCCGTTTGATTTTTTTCGGCTGGCCGCCCTTGAAGATAGTGCTGCGGGCCGGTTTGCCGTGGCGAGGATCGCCGCCGCTGTCGATCCGGCTGATATTGCAGCCGGATCGGGTGCCCAGATAGGATTCGTAGTTGATCCGGTTGATGGGTTCCCGCACACCCGCCCCGGAAAGGGTTTTCTGGAGGGCGTCGAACTGGGTGATCTTGATTTTTTCCCCGATGATCGCGGCCAGCAGGGCCTCGCCGATGTTGAGCAGGGAATCGCCGATCCGTTCCAGGTAACGGAAAATGAAGATCAGGGTCACCAGGTCTTCCACTTCCCGGCCGCCGCGGAGGCGGCCCATCACCCGGTCGAAAGCCTGTTTGTAAAGATCGTCGAGATGCATCTCCGCCTGGCAGATGACCAGGGCCTTGCTCAGATCGTTATGTTCCAGCACCGGGATGATCAGGGGGAAGCACGGACGAATTTCCTCGAAAAACGGCTCCCAGTGGAATTCGTCCAGAATACAGCGGTTTTTCAGGAAGCCGGTCTGGCGGATGATATTGACGCAGAAGTCGGCGATCCGTTCCAGGTTGACGCTGATCGTGTGGCGGGCCCGGATCAGGTTGATCTGCTGTTTGTTGTAGTTCCGCTGCGCGTGAATGGTGGCAAAGCAGAGGTTTTCGAGCAAAACCTTGAGGTTGTCGATGTGGTCGTCGCGGGAGACGATCCGTTCGTGGAGCACCGGGTCGGCCAGGCCCAGGTAGGCATGGGTCGCCTCCACCTGATCGGCCACCTCCAGCACCAGAAAGCGAAAATTCTCCGCCAGATTGTGAAAGGTAAGCATGGCGGTTTAAGAGGAAATTTCCATGATTTTGTCCGGTTCGGCGCTTTTTTTCTTGCGCTCGTTCCAGGACATTTCAATGCTCAGGCGGTTCTTGTCGCCCTTGCGCCGGGCATTGACCGTGATCCGCAACAGCCCGGCCGGATTGAGTTCGATCTCCTTGCCCTCCGCCGCCAGCAGCAGCCGCTGTTTGCCGATGCCCTCGATCAGCGATTCCAGATAGCTGCGGATGGTTTCGGTATCCTGGTAAGACTCGAAGGAAAATCTTTCTTCCGCCATTTTCTTGCTCCTTTGCCGTCACGGCTTGCTTCAGCCGGCCAGCCGGGCCCGGTATTCGGCGATCACCGTTGATCGTTCGAGGTCGGCCTTGATCAGTTGCTTGCGCAGGTTGAGATCGTCCCAGGGGGGCTGGAAGCCGAGCTCCCTGGCCGCCTTTTTTTCATTCTGGGCGTGGGGGGCGATGATCTTTTCGCCCAGGTGGGTATCGTCGCCCATGAAGGCCAGCAGCCGCCGTTGGGATCGGCACTGGTCGCGGTTTTTGTTGAACAGGACGGTGAGGAGAAATTCGGTGTATTCGCGGGACTGGGGGTTCCAGATTTCGTAGCCGTCCACGTCGTATTCCGCCAGGAGGATGGGCCAGAATTGCTCGGGATGGGGGATGACGATCCCGGCCCCGATGCTCCGGGCCTCTTCGATAATTTCCGAAGTCCGGTAAAAATAGGTGAAGGGGAATTCGGCCTTGACCTCCTGTTTTACCGCCTGCAGGAAGCACTGGGCCCGGGAAAGGGTGGGGCGCTCGACCCGGTCCGCGAGGGTTTCGAGAAAATTGCGCAGCAGCTTGTTCTTGATGTTGTCGCGGGGCAGGGTGTCGTAATGACGGTCAAGGAGAATCTCCAGGCGGGCGGCCTGGTCGCGGACCAGATTGACGATCTTTTCGTCGGCCCCGGTTTTGCGGGCGGCCCGTTCCAGCCGTTCGGCCACCGGCTTGGTCAGGGTGGTGATGAAATCGAATAACTGGGAGGAGCGGTACTTGAAGGTATGCTCAAGGGCGCCCTGGAGTACCCCGGTTTTTTCCAGGCGGCTCTTTTCAAAATGGAGCAGCAGTTGCACCTTGCGCTGGAAGCCCTGGGAAAAGCAATCCACCTCCACCCCGCAATAATCGCCGAAACAGGTGATCTGGTTGTGCTGGGTGGGGATGATCAGTTCTTCGCGGCGGTTGGGGTAAAGATGTTCGATCCGGCGGGCGGCCAGTTCCAGGGGCACGAATTCCGGGTGCCAGTGGACCGCCAGCACCTCCTGCTGGCGGGGATAGCTGTGGGGCGGCTGGGTGATCAGCCGTTCCTGGGCGCGGCTCAACTCGGTGGTCACCACCCGGCGGAAGCGGGCCTCGTCCTCGGCGGTGATTTCGCCTTTAAAGGGGCCGGGGTGCGGCCGGTGGTCATGCTTGCCCTGCTTGCCCTTGATCAGTTGCATTTTTCTTTCCCGGCATGGGTTGATCTGATGCGGCCGACTGCCTCCTTACATATCTAGCCGGGCAATATGAGGATTTTGTTAGAAGTGCGTCAAATCTGGCGGACGATATTTTAACCGTTTGCTAACCGATTCCTAAAAAAGGAGCGCTAACCTTAACCGTGGAAGCCGGTGGCCCGGAGCGGTCAATGATGGTTGAGGAGGTGCGTTATGCAACGCAAACATGTGCTGGTGGTCGAGGATGAGGAAGATATTTTGCAGTTGGTCAGCTACAACCTGACCAGGGCCGGTTTTCAGGTGAGTTGCGCCCAGTCCGGCGAGGAGGCCCTGGAAAAATTGGGGGCCGGTCGGCCTGATTTAATGGTGCTCGATCTGATGCTGCCCGGAATCAGCGGCCTGGAGGTGTGCCAGGCGGTGCGCAAGCTTGATGCCTGCCGGGATTTGCCGGTGGTGATGCTCACCGCCCGGGGCGAGGAAAGTGATATTGTCGCCGGCCTGGACTTGGGGGCGGATGATTACGTAACCAAGCCCTTCAGTCCCAAAGTGCTGATCTCCCGGATCAAGGCGATTATGCGGCGGCGGGAGCAGAACGGGGCGGAAGGGGGGCCGGAGCAGGAAACCCCGGTGCGGCTGGGGGAACTGGAGGTCGATCCGATTCGTTTCGAGGCGCGGGTGGAGGGGGCGGTGGTGTCCCTGACCCTGACCGAATTCAATATCCTGAAACTACTGGCCCGGCGGGCGGGCTGGGTCTTCACCCGCCAGCAGATCATCGACGCCATCCGGGGCTATGACTACAGCATCAGCCTCCGGGCGGTGGATGTCCACGTCTTCAGCCTGCGCAAAAAACTGGGTCGCTCCGGCCCCCGCCTGGAATCGGTGCGCGGCATCGGCTACCGGGTCAGGGCTTAGCCGGGGGGCAGCAGGATGGTGAAGGTGGAGCCGCGGCCCGGCTCACTTTGCACCGCCACCTCGCCGCCGTGGGCCTGGACGATGTGCTTGACGATCGCCAGCCCCAGGCCGGTACCGCCCAGTTTGCGGCTGCGGGCCTTGTCGCTGCGGTAGAAACGTTCAAAGAGGCGGGGCAGGTGGTGGGCCTCGATCCCCACCCCGAAATCCCGCACCTCGATCCGCAAGCGGCCGCCGTTTGCCCCGCCTGCTTCCGCTTTGGCCCGGAGGATGATCTCGCCGCCGGGATGGCTGTACTTGATCGCATTGACCAGGAGATTGGTCACCGCCTGTTCCAAGAGAGGGGCGTTGATCCGGGCGGTCAGCCCCGGTTCGGCCTCAAGCCGCATCCCGATTTCCTTTTCCTTGGCCTTGAGGGCGCAAACTTCCAGGGCCGCGCTCAGCACCCCGGCCAGGGGTTCCCGTTCCAGCGCGATTTCGGTGTTGTCCCCCTGTTCCTCGATCCGTGAAAGGGTGAGCAAATCCTCGACAATGGCGTGGAGGCGGTCGGAGTTCTTGAGGATGATCTCGACGAAACGGCCCGCCTCTTCCGGCTGGGCCAGGGCGCCGTCCCGCAGGGTTTCGCTGAAGCCCTTGATGGTGGTGATCGGGGTTTTCAGTTCGTGGGAGACATTGGCCACGAAATCCCGGCGGATATTTTCCAGGCGGCGGAGGCGGGTAACGTCGTTGAGCACGATCAGGGCGCCGGGGCGGGCGCTTTCCCGCATCCTGATCCGGACCCCGTGGGCCTGGAGATAGGTGTTGCGACCCTCTTCCCCCCGGAGGACGATTTCCCCCTCGATCGGCCGCTCGGCCCGCAGGCTCTGCTGGGCGAAGCGGTGCAGCTCCAGATTGCGCACCGCCTCCAGGCAGTTTTTTTTGCCAACCGCCGAGGCCGGAATTTCAAAAAGCCGGGCCGCCGCCTTGTTGATGCTGACCAGCGTCTCCTCATGGTTGATTACCATCACCGCCTCCACCATGCTGGAAAAAACCGCCTCCAATTCGCTTCGTTCCTGTTCGGCGGCGTTGAGCCGGTCGGCCAGCTCCTCGGTGAGCCGGGTCAGGGCCCCGGCCAGGCGGTCGATTTCCCGGAAGGAGTGGCGGGCCCAGCGGAAGCGGCGGGGCGGGCTGAAACTGTTTTTGGCCAGCTCCTCGATCCCGGCCCGGATTTCATTGAGCGGGCCGCCCAGGCGGCGGCTGAGGAGCCAGGCGGCGAAGGCGGCCAGGGGCGCCAGGACCAGGGCCAGCAGGATCATTTCAGTCATCAGCGGCAACTCCCCCGCCAGCGGCAGGCGGCGGACGATGAATCCGGCCACGATTACAAAAATTATCAGAACTCCGCAAATCTGCCAGAAAAAACCCTTGGGATGCATGGCGTCAGTTTCCGCTGAAAAGGGGTTCGAGCTCGGCCAGGGACTGTTTGATCATGTAAGGCATGGCCTTGGCGTGAAGATCGAGGAGGATGACCGCGTTCACCATCGAATCGGAGTCGGAGGCGGCCCGCAGGCGATTGGCCAAGGCGGTGTTGATCTGCTGGATATGGAGGTAGATGTCGCGGAGACCGGTCAGTTCCATGTCCGGGGCCAGGCCCTGTTGATGACGGAAATACTGGGCCAGCATATAGGTGGCGGCGGCCCGGTAGATGGTTTCCTGCTCGGTGGCCAGGGGCAGGTGGAAACGGGCCATGGGGCGGAAGAAAGCGGTGCGGGGGCAGCCGCTGGTCGCCAGCAGCAGGCCCATCAATGAGCCGGCCGCCCGCTGGGCCGTGGTGTGCTGGGAGATGATCCGTTCGGCGGTGATCACTTCCAGGGCCATCTGGTCATGGGAAAGCAGGCTGGAAAGGCGGGTCACCATCGGGGCCAGGCTCAGGGCCGCCGGACAGTGGCTGATCAGAGCGGTATCCAGGGGGCAATTGGGGCATTGCTGGAAGGCCAGCCGGGTCCATTCCGGCGGGGCCGGGTCGTCGGCCCGGCGCAGGGCCATACTGACGGGGTCGAATTCCAGGGTCAGGGATTCGCAACTCCGATCTCCCAAGGTGAAACGGTATTGGACGGTAAAGGCGGCCGGCTGGGACATGATCGTGATAGCGTCTCGGTTGAAGGAACTGGTTGCCCGTGGTTGCGAATTTTCCCATCTTACCGGAGCAAGGGCCGGGCTACAACCACATTCAGCTTGTGCTTGACAACGGCCGGCAAGTGCAAGAAGGTAGACGGATGAATCCCTTTTATTTGATTCCCTTGGGGCTGGTGACCATCGGCGCCGGCCTTCTTCTGGCCGCCGCCTTGATGATCTTCCGGATCAGCCGGGACGTGCCCGACGAATTGCTCAAGCGCTGGGCGATCATGACTTGGTTCGTCTTTTTTTTTCTGGGCGGCTACCTTTTCTATTTCGTACTCCTGGCCCTGCGGGTGCCATTCCCGGCCGCTCTGGTCACCGGGGTGATTCTTTTTGCCGGCGCGGTCTTCGTCTTTCTGGTCATCCAGCTCAGCCGCTATACCATCGGTAAGACCCGGGAAAGTGAGCAGCGGCTGGTGGATGCCAACCAGGGGCTGGCCCTCAAGAACCGGGAGTTGGAAGAGGAGGTGACGGCCCGCACCAAGGCCGAGGAGCAGGCCCGTCTGCGTCTGCAACATCTCACCACCCTCCATGCCATTGATTTGATGATCACCTCCAATCTGGATATCCAGATCACCATGAAGCTTTTCTTGGAGCAGGTGATGCCGCAACTGGGGATGGATGCCGGGGTGGTGCTGCTGATGAATCCCCACACCCAGACCCTGGAGTTCGGGGCCGGGGCAGGCTTCCGGGCCGCCGGGATCGAGGATTCCCTGGAACGGCTGGGGGACGGCAGCGCCGGCAGCGCCGCCCGGGATCGCCGGATCGTGGTTCTGCCCGATCTTTTTAATTGCGAGCAATTCAAACGCTGCCGACTGGTAATGGAGGAGCATTTCCGGGCCTACTGCGCGGTGCCCCTGGTATCCCAGGGTCAGGTCAAGGGGGTGCTGGAGCTTTTCCGGCGCTCCCCCTTCGCGCCGGACCGGGAGTGGCGCGAGTACCTTGAGGCCCTGGGAGTCCAGGCCGCGATCGCCATCGACAACGCCACCATGTTCAAAAAATTGCAGGATTCCAACGCCGAGTTGATTCTGGCCTATGATCTGACTATCGAGGGCTGGGCCAAGGCCCTGGAACTGCGGGACGAGGAAACCGAGGGCCACACCCGGCGGGTTACCGAAATGACGCTCAAGGTGGCTCGCAAGCTGGGGCTCAAGGAAGAGGAGCTGGTCCATGTCCGGCGGGGGGCGTTGCTCCACGACATCGGCAAGATGGCGGTGCCGGATACCATTTTGCTGAAAGACGGGCCGCTCACCGACCAGGAACGGGAGATGATGCAGCGTCATCCCCAACACGCCTTTGAGATGCTCTCGCCCATCGCCTATCTGCGGCCGGCCCTGGATATTCCTTACGGCCATCATGAATGGTGGGACGGCAGCGGCTATCCCCGCAAGCTCAAGGGCGAGCAGATTCCCCTGGCCGCCCGGATTTTCGCCCTGGCCGATACCTGGGACGCCCTGGTCTCCGAACGGCGCTACCATCCCGCCTGGCCGGCGGAGAAAACCGCCGCCCATCTCCGCTCCCTGTCCGGCAAGCAGTTTGACCCGGCCCTGGTCGAGATTTTTCTCCAAAACATGGGGCAGCCATGAAAATCATTCCGTGGCTGCTTTTGCTGATCTGGGGTCTGGGCATGGTTTACGGCCTGGGGCTGGCCCTGCCCCCTGGACTTTCCATGGCCGGTCTCAAGCACCGCCAGGGCACGGTGGAATTTTACTACGATTTGGCCTGGAGCCCGGCCGGGGCCGAGGCCCGGGTTTACGAATCGCGGATTTTCCCGGCCCTGCTGGCCGAAATTGCCGGGGCCGAGGATTTTCTCATCCTCGACATGTTTCTGTTCAACGATCTGGGCGGCGCCCCTGATGCGCCGACCCTGGCCGCCGAGCTGACCGCCGCCCTGCTGGCCAAAAAGGCGGCCTCTCCCAACCTGCCGATGGTGGTGATCAGCGACGAGATCAACACCGGCTACGGCTCCTATCCGGCCCCTCATTTGGAGCAATTGCGGGCCGCCGGGATCGAGGTGGTTTTTACCGATCTTACCCGGCTCCGCGATTCCAATCCGGTTTACTCCGGATTGTGGCGGCCGCTGTTGCAATGGCTGGAACCGCTCACCGGCCGCCTGCCCCTGGCCAATATCTTTGATCCCGCCGCCCCGCCCATGACCCTGGCCGGCTATCTGCGGCTGCTTAATTTCAAGGCCAATCACCGCAAGGTGCTGGTCACCGGCCGCGCCGCCCTGATCAGCTCGGCCAATCCCCATGACGCCAGCGGCCGCCACAGCAACATCGCGCTGCTGGCGACCGGCCCGGTGGTGGCGGACGTGTTGGCCAGCGAGCTGGCGGTAGCGGAATTTTCCTCAACGGGGTCAGGTCTTGCATTGCAACAGGCTGTTGCAACGCAAGACCTGACCCCCTCTTCTGAGGCGAGTTCGCCCACCATCCAGTTGCTGACCGAGGTGGCGATCCGGGAGGGCTTGCTCCGGGAAATCGCCGTTGCCGGCGCGGGCGACACAGTCTGGCTGGGGATGTTCTATCTCACCGACCGCCACCTTCTCCGCGCCCTGGCCGCTGCCGCCCGGCGGGGGGCGGCGGTGCGGCTGATTCTCGATCCCAACCGGGACGCCTTCGGCCATGAAAAATATGGCCTCCCTAATCGCCCGCTTGCCGCCCGCCTTAAACGGCAGGCCGGCCCCAACCTGGAAATCCGCTGGTATGAAACCCTTGGCGAACAGTTCCACCCCAAACTGCTGCTGATCGAAGGCGCTGCGCGGGCGGTGCTCTTCGGTGGCTCCGCCAATTTCACCCGCCGCAATATCGGCGGCTACAATCTGGAAAGCGGCCTGCTGTTCACCGCCGCCCCCGATGCCCCGGCCATCCGGGAGGCGGCCGCTTTTTTCAATCGCCTCTGGCACAATCGGGACGGCCTTTATACCGTGGATTATCAGGATTACGCCGATCCCTCGCCGGTCAAGGAAGCCCTGGTCGTCTTCCAGGAAATCACCGGCCTGAGTACTTTTTGAGGATTTGCAAAAATGAGCCGCCCTGATCCCGTTATCCCCCTGCGGATGGAAGAGTTGTTCGCCATCTTCAACGCCATTGAGGGGGCGGTCTATGTGGCGGACATGGAGAGCTATGAGGTGCTGGCGGTGGCAGGCCGTTCCGGGGATGGCGATCCGGACGGGCTGGTGGGCCGGAAGTGCTATGAGCGTTTTCAGGATGGCCGCCAAGGGCCGTGTCCCTTCTGCACCAATCATCTCCTGGTCGGCCCGGACGGCAAGCCCAACCGGCCGGTGGTCTGGGAGTTCCAGAATCCCCGCAACCAGGCTTGGTATCTCTGCATCGACCGGGCCATCCCCTGGCCGCCGGACGGCCGCCTGGTGCGGATGGAAATCGCCATCGACATCAGTGAGCGCAAGCGGGCCGAGGAGGCCTTAATCCGCAGCGAGCAGAATTTCCGGGAACTGGTGGAAAATTCCCTGGTCGGCATCCTCCTGGTTCAGGACGGCGAGATCATCTACCAGAACCCGGAGCAGCGGCGGCTCTTCGGGGTGCTGCCCCGTTCCTTCAATCTGGAGACCTTCCCCGGCATTCACCCCGACGACGCGGTCAAGGTGCGGGAGAGCTACCGCAAGATCAGCGGCGGCCTCTCCGCTCAGGTGGATCTGGATTTCCGTTTCTATCCCGGCGGCCGGCAACGGCCGGAGAACATGAAATGGGTCTATTGCCGGGCCAGGCCCATCGATTACCAGGGCCGCAAGACCATGCTGATCAGCATGATGGACATCGGCCAGTCCAAGGAACTGGAACGGCTGATCCGGGTCCAGGACAAGATGTCCTCCCTCGGCCGGGTGGCGGCTGGGATCGCCCATGAAATCCGCAATCCCCTTTCCGGCCTCAACATCTATCTCGACACCCTGGAAAAGATTTACGGCCAGCCGGAAGAGGCGGCCAAGGCGGGCGAGATTTTCCGTCAACTGCGGGTCGCTTCCGGTAAGATCGAGGCGGTGATCCGGCGGGTGATCGATTTTGCCCGCCCCGGCCAGCCCCATTTCGAGGAAGCTGATCTCAATCGGCTGGTGGAGGCCGCTCTGGGGTTGGCCGCCGTTTTTCTTCGCCGCCACGGGGTAAGGGTCGAGACCGCCCTGGCCCCGGAATTGCCCCTGGTTCTGCTGGACCCCCAGCTGATCGAGCAGGTACTGGTCAATTTGTTCACCAACAGCGCCGAGGCGATGCGGGGCATGGACGGCCCCCGCCGGATTCGGGTGGGGAGCGGCGTGGCCGGGGAGTGGGTGGAGGTGTGGGTGGAGGACAACGGGCCAGGGGTGGAGGCGGCGGTACGGGACAAGATTTTCGATCCTTTTTTTACCACCAAGCCCGACGGCACCGGGATCGGTCTCAATATCAGCCACCGGATCATCAACGATCATCAGGGGCGGTTGCTGGTGGCCGACAGCGCCCTGGGCGGCGCCCGTTTCGTCATTTCCCTGCCGGTTGCGAAAAAGGGATGACAAGCCGGAAAGGGATGTGGGAAGATGAGGCCTGTTCACGGAGGTGGTGAGATGGCTACGAGGACGGATCTGTTCGGGGCGCTAAAGGAACTAAGTTTGTTGCTGGTCGAGGATGACGAGTTGATCAGGGATTCGCTGCGGCTTTTTTTCGAGAGCGAGGGGTGCCGGCTCAATGTCCGGGAAAGCGCGGAAGAGGGATTGGCCGCTATCCGCGATCAGGCCTATGACATCATTATCACCGATTTTCGCCTGCCGGGGATGGACGGCATTGATTTCCTCAAAAGCGTCCAGCATCTCTGCCCGGCGGCCCAGAAGATTCTGCTCACCGCCTATATGAACGAACAGGTGCTGGCCGAGGCCTTCCGTCTGGGAGTACATCAATTCATTGAAAAACCCTTTTCCAGCGACGATCTGGAAGAGGCCCTGGCCCAACTGGTGGAACGTCGCGCCAATACCCTGCCTCCGGCCTAAGGGGTCTGGGGTACTCCCGCCGCCCCTTCCAGGCGGGCGCCGCTGAAATCCACGCTACTGAGATCGGCGCCGTTGAAATCGGCCCCCCGCAAATCCGCCCCCCGGAAGCTGGCCCCGCTAAGATCGGCCAGGTAGAAATCCGCTTCCCTCAGATCCGCTTCGCTGAAATCCGCCTTTTGCAGACGGGTTGCCTTGAAATTGGCCTTTTCCAGGCGGGCCTGGCGGAAAACGGCGCCGCTTAAGTCGCTTCGTTCCAGTTGCGCCTCGATCAATTTCTGTTTGCTAAGATCGGCCCCGGCCAGGTTGCATTCGATACATTGGCCGGTGACAAGCAACTGTTCCAGGTCGCTGGGGTTTTCCGCCGATTGGGGCGGGGCCGGCTTGGGACGGCGTTTTTTGTCAACCGCCGGTTCGGCTGCCGGTTCCGCAATCGGAGCGGTCGGCGCGGCTGGGACGATGGTGGTCGTCGCCGGGGTGGGAGTGATCAATTTTTCTACCGCGGTGGTGGTTGGGGCGGCGGCTTTGGCGCTCTTGCCGGTGGCCGGCTCTTCCGGTTTTGGGCGGCGGCGGGGCGGGATCGCCGATTCCGGGATGTTTTCCCGGGCGGCGTTGCTGGCCGCTGTCGCTGGGACGGCTTCCGGCGGCCGGGGTTTTTCCAGCATGGCGCCGCTCAGATAGGCCCCGGCCAAGTCGGCTTTGCCCAGTTCGGCATCGGCCAGGTCCGCCTTATGGAGATCGGCTCCGGCCAGGCGGGCGCGACCGAGATCAACCCCCCGCAGGTTGCTGCCGACCAACTCCGCCATTTGGAGATCGGTGCCGGTGAGGTTGGCGCCCCGGAGATCAGCCCCGGTTAGATCGGCGCGGCCGAGTTTGGCATTGGTGAGATCGGCCCCTCGGAGATCGGCGCGGCTGAGTTTGGCCCCCCGCAGATCGACCCCGTTGAGGTCGGCGCCTCTGAGATCGCTGCCGGCAAGATCGGCCCCCGCCAGATTAGCGCCGGCCAGTTCCGCTCCCCGGAGATCGCAGGCCGGGCAGGCATTGTCGACCCGCAACCGCTCGATCGTCGCCTGGTTCGCGGCCATTGCCGGTCCGGCGGAGAGGGTCAGCAACGCCAGCAGAGCCAGGGCTCCGCTGATCGACAACCATAGTGGGTGAGTGCGCTCCGCTTCCATCCCGTCCTGTTTGCGGCCGATTTTTAAGGAGAAAATTAATGGGTGAGCGCCTCCTTGATTACAATCAGGGGGGGAGCTTGTCAAGCAGTAAAGTCCTGCCTCTCTTCGCCATCCGCGCCTTCCTTGAGGGAAACGAAGATGCCGATTTTGGAGGGATCAAGGCGGGAATAACGGAGGAGCAGGGGGATATTGGTTTCGTTGAGCATCGTGCCCTTGCCCAGCAGGAGAATGCCGGTGCCGCTGAAGACATCCCTGGTCACCACCATTCCGGCCGCCAGGTCCTTGGGATGAAGCTCGATTTCGCTGAAATCCGCCTTGGCCAGGGTCTTGGCGTAAAAGGCCCGCGCTTCCTCTTCCACCACCTTGATCAATTTGGGGTCGAATTGATGTCCAGACCGCTCATGCACTTTCTTGAAGACGATGGGGACGCCGCTGTCGCCCTGGTAGCGGCGCACCTCCTTGTCGACGAAATCGATGATCGCGATGATCCGGGAAGCCAGGGGGATTTTGCGGTGGCGGAGGCGATCCGGAAAACCTTCGCCGTCATAGTGTTCATGATGATGGCGGATGATATCGGCTGCCTCCCGCAAATCTTCGATCCGGTCCAGGGCGGCCTGGCCGCGAATCGGGTGGTTGTGATATTCCTCAAGTTCCGCCTTGTCCATTTTGGTCGGATCGACCAGCAGCATCATGTCCGGCATCCCGATCTTGCCGATGTCGTGGAGCAGGGCCGCGACCAGCAGGTTCTCCCGCTCGGCGCCGTCTATTTTCATCGCCTTCGCCACCCGCGAGGCGATCTCGGCCACGTTCTGGCCGTGGCTGCGCATCCGTTGGTCCCGGATTTCGAGCAGGCCGGCCATGGACGCGATCGTCGCCTTGAAGGTGGCCCGTTGCCGTTTGTTCAGTTTTTTCAGGTGGTCGTAGCTGTGTTGCAACTCCTCGGTCTGCTCCTGGACCATCACTTCCAGTTCGCCGCTCCATTTTTTCAACTCGGCGTTCTGTTTCTTGACCAGGGCGTTTAAGCGGATGTTCTCCTTGAGCAGGTGATAGTGCTGGAAGGCGGTGCGCACCGTCTGGAGCAGTTCTTCGTCCTGCCAGGGTTTGGTGATGTAGCGGTAGATGCCGCCCTTGTTGATGGAATCCATGGCCGCGTTGATGTCGGCATAGCCGGTGAGCAGGATCCGTACCGCTAGGGGGGCCTGCTGGCGGGCATGGGCCAGCAGTTCAACCCCGCTCATCCCCGGCATTCTCTGATCGCTCACCAGTACCGCCACATCGTCGCGGGCCGCCAGGATTTTTTTGGCTTCCTCGCCGGAGACCGCGGTCAGCACTTCAAACTCTTCCTCGCCGAAGAGCCGCTGCAAGGCCCGGAGGATATTCTCCTCGTCATCGACGAAAATTACGCAACCGCCGCGCTGGCTTGTTTCGCTCATGAGTCCTCTTCCCTTATCGGCAGGCGCACCCGGAAGGTGGAGCCCCGGCCCGGTTCGCTGTCCACCGTGATTTCGCCGCCGTGCTGCTTGACGATATCATAAACAATGCTCAACCCCAGGCCGGTGCCCTTGCCCACCTCCTTGGTGGTGAAAAAGGGGTCGAACAGGCGGCCCAGGTGTTCCGGGGCGATGCCGGAACCGGTATCGGCGATGGTGATGAAAATATCGTCTCCCTCGCGCCAGGTTTTGATCCTGATTTCGCCTTGTTTGTCAATGGCCTGGGCCGCGTTGAGGAGGAGATTCATGAAGACCTGGTTGAGCTGCTGGGGATGACAGAAGGTCGGCGGCAGTTCCCCGTACTCCTTGTGGAGGGTGACCTTGTATTTCAATTCGTTCCAGATGATGTTGAAGGTGTCTTCCAGGCACTGGTTGATGTCGCCGTGGCAGGATTGGGCCTGATCCAGGCGGGAGAAGCGTTTCAGGTTCTGGACGATGACCTTGACCCGCTCCACTCCGTCCAGGGATTCCCGCAACAGGTCGGCGGCGTCATCGAGGGTGAAATCGATCTTCATTTGCCGCCGGAGTTTGGCCGCCTCTTCCCGGCCGCCGCTAAGGTCGCCGCTTAAAAGCCGTTCCTGGTGTTCAATGAATTCCCGTAAGCGGGCCAGATACTTGCCCATGGTCCCCAGATTGCTGGTGACGAAGCCCACCGGGTTGTTTATTTCATGGGCCACCCCGGCCGCCAACTGGCCGATGGAGGCCAGTTTTTCCTGCTGGAGAAGCTTGGCCTGGGATTTCTGCAGTTCCCGGTAGGCCTTGGTCAACTGCTGGTTTTTGCGTTGCAGTTCGATTTCGGTTTGCTGCTGCCTGGTGACGTTGAGCATGGTCACCACCATTCCCTGGATTTCGGTATATTCAGCGGCAAAGGGAAAGTTCTGGCAGCAGAAGACGCGGCCGCTGGCGGGATGGCTGTATTCCGCCGCCCCTTCCCGGCCGGCTTCCAGGATCAGGCCGGCCTGGTCCAGCAATTCATCCAAGGAGCGGCCGTGGATATCCTCGTAAGGCTTGTTGAGAAAACAGGCAAAACCCTGGTTGCAGCGGCGAACCAGGCCCTTTTCGTCGATCAGGAGGACCATTTCGTTCAGGCAGTCCATGATCGACTCCCATTCCCGTTTGGCCTGCCAGATGGTAGTGTACCATTCCCAGAGCAGTGCCGGGTCGCGGGGCGGCTCGGCCCCGGCCAGGGGATCGGCCGGTTCGGCGGGTTGGTTCATGGCGTTTCCTCCGGCCGGCGCTCGCCGTAGCGCGGCTTGATGATCGCTTCGTAGTAAAGAAAGGCGTCTTTGACATGCTCCAGCACCTGTTCGTTTTTCCAGGGCTTGGTGAGGAATTTGTAGAGAGCGCCCTCGTTGACCGCCTCCACCACCGTGGCCAGGTCGGCGTAGCCGGAAAGCACCATCCGCACCGTGTCGGGATAGATATCCTTGACCCGGCTGAGAAATTCAATCCCGCTCATCTCCGGCATCCGCTGGTCGGAAATGATCACCTGCACCGGATGGACCGCCAGCAGTTCCAGGGCCTGGCGGGCATTGTCGGCGGTCAGCACCCGGTAGCCCTCGTCATACATCAACCGTTTGAGGGTGGCCAGGACATTGGGCTCGTCATCCACCAGCAGCAGGGTTTGCTGCTCTTCTTCCCCTTCATCCGGGATGGCCAGGGTTTTGTCTTGCCGCAGGAGGGTCGCGAATTCGTCGGCCGGCAGGGGGCGGCTGAAGAGAAAGCCCTGGATCTGATCGCAGCCGTGGCGGCGCAGATAACCGCACTGGGCCTCGTTCTCCACCCCTTCCGCCACCACCTGCAAACGCATCCGGTGGGCCATGGCGATGATCGAGCCGGCAATGGTGGCGGCATCGGGGTTGTTCACCACTTCCTTGACGAAACTGCCGTCGATTTTCAATTGTTCGATGGGGAAACGGCTGAGGTTGGAAAAACTGGAGTAGCCGGTGCCGAAATCGTCCAGGGAGAGTTTTACCCCGATTTTGCGCAGGGTTTCCATCTTGGCGATGGCCTGCTCGGGATTGAGCATCAACATGCTTTCGGTCAGTTCCAGGGTGAGGTGATGGGGCGGCACCCGGTATTCCGCCAAGGCCTGTTCCAGGACCTCCACCAGCCCCTGGCCGTGAAACTGGCGGGCCGAGACATTGACCGCCAGGCGGATATCGTGCAACCCCTGGTCGTGCCAGACCCTTAGCTGCCGGCACGCTTCTTGGATTACCCAGGCCCCGATCGCGACGATCAGATCGCTTCTTTCCGCCACCGGGATGAAAACCAGCGGCGGCACCAGGCCGAGGCCGGGCCGCTGCCAGCGGATCAAAGCCTCGGCCCCTGCCATTCGCCCATTGCGTAAGGTTATCTTGGGTTGATAGTAGAGGAGAAATTCCTCTTGTTGCAGGCCTTGGCGGAGGGCGGTTTCCAGTTCCAGATTGCGGCGGGCCTGGATGTTGAAGGTGCTGGTGGCGTAGTAGAATTGATTGCCGCCGGCCGCCTTGCCTTGGTTGACCGCGACATCGGCCCCGGCCAGGAGGGCGGCGGCCGAATCCCCGTCCTGGGGATAGAGGCTGATGCCGATAGTGATCTGAATATAGGCTTGGTGGTGGCCCGGCAGGGTAAAGGGCTGGGCCAGGGCCTCTTGCAACCGGCGGGCCATCAGCTCCGCCTCCTGGTAATCGTTGAGCGCTTCCAGGACCAGGGCGAATTCATCTCCGGCCAGGCGGGCCAGGGTGTCCTCGCCTCGCAGGCACTCCCGCAGTCGCTTGATGATCGCCACCAGCAGCTGATCGCCGACGGCATAGCCGAGGCTCTCGTTGATCGTCCGGAAACGGTCGATATTGAGTACCAGCACCGCCAGCCGTTTTTGCTCGCGCTTGGCCCGTTCCAGACTGTGTTCCAGCCGCGCCTCCAGGAGCAGGCGGTTGGGCAGACCGGTGAGATGATCGTGATGGGCCATGTGCCGCAGTTGTTCTTCGTAATGCTTGCGATCGCTGATGTCGCGGAATATTCCCATTAGATAGTACTTTTCGTTCAGATTGACCTGGGAGGTGCTGATGTCGGCGAAAAACACCGTCCCGTCCCGGCGGAGAACCGGAATATCTTGTGATAACGGTTCCTCGCCGCGCACACTGCGTTCAAAGCACTCTCTTACGCGCGGCAGATCGGCCGGCGGGTGGATATCGTCCACCCCCAGATTGGTGATTTCGCTGGGGGTATAACCAAGCATCAGGGAGATGGCCGGGTTGCCGAGGATGAATTTGCGGCTTTCGGGATCGGCCACCAGGATGCCGTCTTGAGCCCCTTCGAAGATCACCCGGAATTTTTCCTCCAATTGGCGGAAACGTTGTTCGCTGGCCTTGAGCGCCTTTTGTTCGGATAGCAGTTGGCGCAGGCGCATGACCTGGCCCAGGCCGGCGGGCAGGCCGTAGAGATAGCCGGGATGCCTGATCATAAAATCGGCCACTCCCAGGCGGAGGGCCTCGGCCACTTCCTGCTCGCCGCCCTGGTCGGCGATCAGGACCACCGGCAGGTCAAGGCCGGGGTCGTCCCGGATCGATTTGACGATTCCCAGGGCATCGCAGGCCGGTAAGGGGAAGGCGAGCAGCAGCAGATCGCAGGGTTGTTCCTCTTGCCGGCATCGTTTAAGGCGGGTTGCCAGCTCCCCGCGGTCGGTCGCTGTTTCCAGGCTGATATGGGGGGCATGCCGGCTGAGATGGGCGGCGACCGCTTGCCGGTTGGCGGCTTCCGGGTCGAGATAGAGCACCCGCATGTTCCGGTGGTAACGGGCCTCGTTTTCCCGGAAATGGACCAGGGCCGAAGTGATAATAGCGGGCAGTCGTTCCAGGTAATCATCATCCTTGAGCAGATAGTCGTCCGCCCCGGCCTTGAGGGCCGCGATCGCCGTCTCCTTGCTGCCGGAGCCGGTCAAGATCACCACCGCGGTCGACCATTGCCGGTCGCGGACCATGGCCAGCAGCTCCAGGCCGTTGCCGTCGGGAAGGAGAATGTCGGCCAGGATCACGTCAAAAGGGGCATCCGGGGTTGCCTCTGCCAGCAGTTCTTGCGCCTCGGCCAGGCTGCCCACTACGGTCAATTCATATTCAGGAACCAGGCGGGCCATTGCCCGCCTGGCCAGGTCGGCATCCACCAGATTGTCCTCAACATAGAGGATGCGCAGATTTTTCAGCGATTCAACCATTGATCAGCTCCTGTTTATGATCCGTCGCTCTGGGGTATTTCCAGGATAAAGGCGGTTCCCTGGCCGGGGCTGCTTTCCACCTTAACCGATCCCGCCATCCGCTGCACCGCCTTGCGCACCAAGGCCAGTCCCACCCCGGTGCCGGGATAGTCCGCTTCTTTTTCCAGGCGGCTGAACATCTCGAAGATCCGTTCGGCCATCTTCATTTCAAAGCCGATGCCGTTGTCCCGCACCGTAAGCCGCAGGCAATCCCCGGCCATTTCTCCTTGGATGACGATCAGCGGCGTTTGCTCCGGGCGGCGAAACTTGAGGGCGTTGTCGATCAGATTGCGCAGGGCCATTTCCAGGCCGTCGGGATCGACCCGGGCCGTCAGCCCTTCGGGAATCTCGACCTTTATCCCGGCGGCGGCCGGATCGTCCTGGAAAGCGGTCAGCGCCCGCGCCGCCAGGGCCGGCAGATTTACCGTCGCCGGCCGCACTTCCCGTCGTTCCAGGCGGGAATAGGCGAGCAGGCCGTCGATCAGCTCCCGCATCCTTTTTGCCCCTTGGCGGATGTTGCCGATCAAGAGATGGTCTTCTTCGGCAAGTTTCTCCCGGCAGCTCTGGGCCAGCAGTTGGCTGTAGCTGTCGATCCCGCGCAAGGGCGCCTTGAGATCATGGGAGATCGAATAGGAAAAGGCCTCCAGTTCCCGGTTCAGTTCCAGCAGTCTGGCGGTGCGCTGGGCCACCAGTTGTTCCAGTTCGTTTTTGCGCTGATGGTCCTGGATCGACAATAGACTGAGGAGAGTAAAGCCGTAAATATGGCGTTGCCAGCGCCAGAGCAGGAAGATGCCGGCCGCCGCTCCCAGCAGCAGAAGCATTACCACCAGCACCATTGTCGTCAGGCGTTCCCGCAAGGGGATATAGAGTTCGCTCAGGTCGATCTTGGTCACCAGGAACCAGGGGGTGTCCGGTATTTGATTGAGGTGGGCGATCACCGGCTCATCCCGGTAATCGCGGCCGGTGATGATGCCGCTTTGCCCAAGGACGGCCTTTACCGCCGGTATTTCTTGGCGTGCAAGGGGTATTTTCCGGTTTAAGGCGGCATCCGGGGAGAATCTGAGAGGATTGAGAAAGATAACCTCGTTGCCTTGCCGGCGGATCAGGATAGTCTCGGCGCTTTTACTGGTTCCGGGCCAGTTGGTGAGAAAGGGGAAGAGAAAATGATTTGCCTCGATATGCTGGAGGATGAACGCAATCGGTAGGCCGTCATCGAGCGACAATACCGGCACCAGCCAGAGCATCCGGATCACTCCGTCGCTGCCCTGGTAGAGATCGCTTCGTTCCACCCGGCGGCTCTCGCCGGCCCTGGCGAGGGTTGCCGTGAGTTGGGGGTCGGGCGGCGGATGGTGGCCCAGGTCGTGCAGCAGGTGGCCGTCGGCGGCGAGCAGGCAGATTCCCTCGTAGTCGTAGAAGCTGAAATGATTTTTGAGGCGCTCCAGGATGATATCCCGATCGCTCTGGGATTCGTGTCGCAGCCATTGTTCCACTCTGGCGGCAAAGCCCTGGTTGTTCATCAATTCCGTGCTGTGGGCCTCTTTCTCCCGTATCCAGGCGGTGATCCGTTCGGTTTTCAGGGCCGCCACCGCGGTCAACTGCTGGATCATGGCCTCCCGCCGTTCCCGCTCTTCCTGGCGGAAGGAGACAAAACCGGCGGTGATGATGCCGCCGATCAGAATCGCCAGGATCAGGCCCAGGCCGTAAGATGAGGAGGACCAGGCGATCCGGGGCCAGTAACCGGCGGTCCGCAAGCGCAGGGCCGCCAGCGTTTGCAGGCCGGCGGCCAGCAGGAAGAAGGCCAGCGAGGTGGTAAAGGCCGGCGGTACCAGGCCGCTGCCCTGTAAAATGGGCGAGCCCAGGAAATAGGCGAGGAGGAGGACGAAGCTGATCATGCTCAACAAGGAGGCCAAGGCAAAGGCGGCAAAGGTTCGGGAGAGTCGCCAGCGGCCCTGGTCAAGGCCCGGCAGGGCGAGAAGGGCGAGGCCGGTCAGGAGAAAACAGGAGGCGGTGAGTGGCGACATGTATCCCACCGGCACCCCCTTAAACAGGCCGGAAATCCGTAATCCCAGGTGTTCGACGGGTAAGTAAATATCGGTCAGGGAAGTGGTGAGCAGGAGCAGGGAAGCAAGGGTGAGGAGGGCGGCAAGTCCCGCCACCAGGAAGCGCCGCCGGGCGGGAATCTCGGCCGGCGCCAGGGTCAGGAGGCTGCCGCCGTAAAGAAGAAAGAAGAGGGCGGTGCTGGGGGCCATGGGGATTTTGTCTGCCCCGAAGGAAGCCAGCCAGGGCAGGTCGGCCAGCCAGCCCAGAAGGGCAAGCGCGCCCAGCCCGCTTACGATCAGGGCGGCCAGCGCCACCAGGGCCGTGATCGACGCCCATTGCCGCCGGTTTTGCTTATGCGCGGTCGGCTGCTTCATCGTCGCCTTCTCCGGCTACGGGCTGGGTTTGCAGGGGCAGGTGGACGCTGAAAGTAGTCCCTTGGCCCGGTTCGCTTTTTACCTCGAGGCGGCCATTGTGCTGGCGGGTCACGATATCGCAGCTGATGCTCAAGCCCAGGCCGGTGCCTTTGCCGGGCTCCTTGGTGGTGAAAAACGGATCGAATATCCGGCCCAGGTGTTCAGGGGCGATGCCGTTGCCGCTGTCGCTGATCGCGATATGGATTTCATCTTGGTCGGCCCAGGTGCTGATCTTGATCTCCCCTTGTTCCGCAATGGCCTGACCGGCATTGACCAGCAGATTCATGAAAACCTGATTGAG
>DIKC01000169.1:29225-42456 GCA_002421565.1 Desulfobulbaceae bacterium UBA5628
GGGAAAAACTCTTCAGGCTCTGGACGATTTCCTTGACCCGGCCGGCGCCGTCCAACGATTCATCGAGCAGGCTGGGCATATCCTCCAGCACCCGGTCGATCTTGAGCCGGGCTTTGGCGGCGGCCATTGTTTCTCCGGCCGCGGAGTCGGGGCAGTTTTTGAGCGTTTCTTCCAGTAGCGCGATGTATTCGCTCAAGCGTTGGCCGTATTTACGCATGGTGCCAAGGTTGCTGGTGATAAAGCCGACCGGATTGTTGATTTCATGGGCCACTCCGGCGGCCAGCAGGCCGATGGAGGCCATTTTTTCATGCTGCACCAGATGGGACTGGGTGGCCTTCAGGTTGTCGTGGGCCGCTTGCAGCTCCCGGTTTTTCTGATCAACTATCTGGATCATCTGACAAAATTCCATCCCGATCCGTAGCAACGGATCAGTGCCCATTTGCCGGTAATGGTTGCATTTGCGGCAGGCTTCGATTTTTTCGCTGAAATTGCCTTGAATCCTATCCTCGCAAAGGGTGCCGGATATTGTCCAGCACTGCAATGGTTCCCGCCCGAAACAGGGACAATTCTTGCGGCCGCACTTCTTCACCTGCCAGCAAGCTTTATGTTCCGGTGGCAGGGGGGTCAAGGCGCCTTGGATGTCATCAGCTATCACTTGGCGGATCATCAGGCTGAGATCCCGCAACACCCCTTGCAGGCGATCGTGTTGCTCCGCCAGTTGTCTGGCGTCCTGTTGGTGTTGGGCTATCAGGCGGCGGCGTTCCAAGGCTTCGCTGATCGCCGGCCCCAGGCGCTGGAGGCTGTCCTTGAGGATATAGTTCCAGGCCCCGGCCTTCATGCAGGCCACCGCGGTTTCTTCGTTGGTGGTGCCGGTGATGATCAGGAAGGGGGTGTCCGGGCATTTGGTTAGGGCGATGGTCAGGGCCTCCATGCCGTTGAAGTCGGGCAGGGAATAGTCGGAAAGGATCAGGTCGGGCTGAAAAGAATCCAGGGCGGCGCTGAATTCCTCCCGTCTGATTACCCGGTGAAGTTCGGCTCCGGGATTTGTCCGCCGTACTTCTCTGGCAATCAGGCCGGCGTCCTGATCATTATCTTCCAGAATCAGTATTTTTATCCTATTCATCAGCCCCCCGATTCGCCCTTGCCCGGCCGCTTTGTTGATATTTTATCAGAATAGCATAAATTTATAAAAAAATCAATTAAATGATAGCCCAATCCCGGNNAAAAAAATCGCCTTTGGCGTAGATTTATCATGTTGTTTTAACGACACTATTGCTAAGCGGCCTGGGCCGTGGATTATGTTTTCCTCTTGTGCGATGATTCGGGCAGATAGTTTACGAAGAATCCAAAAAGAGCTAACGTAAAATCAGTAAGTTAACTCAAAACGGGAACCGCTGCAATCCCGGGTGGGAATATCGGGTTTGATGTGTTAAAATCGAAAAATACCGGCCCCGCCCTTAGCGGCCGGGCCATCAATCAGGGCAGCTTCCGGCCCGTATCTTCAGGAGATTTTTTATGACCGCGGCAAAGACAGGCGACAGCGTTAAGATTCATTACACCGGCAAGTTGGCGGACGGCACCGTGTTCGATTCTTCAAACGGCCGGGAACCGCTGGGTTTCACCCTGGGCAGCGGCGAGGTGATTCCCGGTTTTGACGACGCGGTTACCGGGATGAAGGTGGGGGAGTCAAAGAGCGTGACCATCCCCATGGATCGGGCCTACGGGCCGCGCAACGAGCAGATGATCATCGAGGTGCCCCGCGGCCAGGTGCCGCCCGATCTGGAGCCGGAGGTGGGCCAGCGGTTGCAGATGGGCGGCCCCAACGGCGAGCTGGTGGTTGTCCGGGTGGTGGGGGTGGATGAGCAGGCGGTGATCCTGGACGCCAACCCGCCCCTGGCCGGGGAAGACCTCAACTTCGACCTGGAACTGGTCGCTATCGCCTGACCGCCATGAACCCCGCCCTTTTCGCCCGCCATTCGGAGTGTGTCTGGGAGATCGCGCCCCACGGCCGGATGCGGGTGTCGGCGGTGATTTACGGCGATGCCGAGTTGATCCGGGGGATGGATGACAAGGTTTACGAGCAGATAAGCAATGTCGCCTCCCTGCCCGGCATTGTCCAGGCCGCCTGCGCCATGCCGGACGCCCACTGGGGATACGGTTTTCCCATCGGTGGAGTGGCGGCTTTCGATGCCGAGGCGGGCGGGGTGATTTCAGCCGGCGGGGTGGGTTTCGACATTTCCTGCGGGGTGCGCACCTTGACCACCGGCCTGCTGGTGGACGATCTTGCGCCGTTGCGGGTAGAACTGGCCGATCTCCTGTTCGCCGCGGTGCCGGCCGGAGTGGGCAGCACCGGCCGTTTGCGCCTTTCCGGCCGGGAGCTGGATGAAATGCTGGCCAGGGGGGCGGAATGGGCGGTGGCCAAGGGTTACGGCCATCGCCGTGATCTGACCCGGATCGAGGAGCAGGGGCGGATGGCCGGGGCCGAGCCGGAGCAGGTTTCGGAACAGGCCCGCGAGCGCCAGCGGGACGAAATGGGTACTTTGGGGGCGGGCAATCACTATCTGGAAGTGCAGCGGGTGGCGGCTATCTACGACCGGGAAGTTGCCGCCCGCTACGGTTTGCGCCAGGACGGGGTGCTGGTTTCCATCCATTGCGGCTCCCGCGGCCTGGGGCATCAGGTGGGCACCGACTACATGAAGATCATGGGCCGGGCCGCTACCCGCTACGGGATCGAGCTGCCGGATCGGGAACTGGCCTGCGCCCCCCTGCAATCGCCGGAGGGACAAGCTTATCTGGGGGCGATGCGGGCCGCGATCAATTGCGCCCTGGCCAACCGCCAGATTCTCACCCATCTGGTGCGGGAGGTCTTTGCCTGCCTCCTGCCCCGGGCGGAACTGGAACTGCTCTACGATGTCTCCCACAACACCTGCAAGGAAGAGGAACATCCGACCAGCGCGGGCCGTAAACGCCTCTTTGTCCATCGCAAGGGCGCGACCCGCGCCTTTGGCCCCGGTCATCCGGAGTTGTGCGATTTTTTCCGGCCGGTGGGCCAGCCGGTACTGGTCGGCGGCAGCATGGGCACCGCTTCCTATATCCTGGCCGGGGCCGGTAGCGGCGAGGAGCCGAGCCGGGCCTTCAATTCCGCCTGTCACGGGGCCGGACGGGCGATGAGCCGGCATCAGGCCGGGAAAACATTCCGCGGCCGTCAGGTGGTCGATGAATTGGCGGCCCGCAACATCCTGATCCGCGCCTCTTCCTTGCGAGGGGTGGCGGAAGAGGCGCCGGGCGCCTACAAGGATATCGACCGGGTGGTGGAGGTTGCCCATCAGGCGGGATTGGCCCGCAAGGTGGCTCGCCTGGAACCGTTGATCTGCGTTAAGGGATAGGCGGGGTAGCGGAGCTTCCCTGCTTGCCAGCGGTAGCTTTACCCTTCCCGGTCGTGGCCGATCTGGAGATTCCGTCGTTTCGCGCCGGGGCGCTGTTGGCCGGCTTTCCGGCCGTAAACCAATCTTTCCAGGCTGGCCACCACTTCTTTCAGTTCCTCCGACTGGGCGCTCAGTTCCTCCGAAGCCGCCGCCGCTTCCTCGGCCGCCGCCGCGATCCGCTGGGTGGCGTCGGCGCTTTCATTGGTAGCGGCGTTGATCTGCTCGACCCCCTTGGACTGCTGGGCGGTGGCCTCGGTGACCGCGTCGTTCTTGTCGCCGATCATGGTGGCGGTTTCAACGATGTCGTCGAAATCGTTGTTGATGTTTTTCAGCGAACCGGCGCAGGCGGTGATCCGGGCCACGGTGGCGTCGAGCAGTTGCTGAATCTGGTTGGCCTCCTGGGCGGTTTTCATCGCCAGGTTCTTGACCTCGTCGGCCACCACCGCGAAACCGGCCCCGGCCTCGCCGGCCCGGGCCGCCTCCACCGCCGCGTTCAAGGCCAGGAGATTGGTCTGGAAGGCAATGGAGTCAATGGTGGCGATGATCGAGCGAATCTGGCCGCTGTCCCGCTCGATGTCGGTCATGTTCTGGGTCAGGGCCGCCAGGGCCTTGAGGGACTGGCCGGATTTTTTGATGTTTTCCTTCATCAGCTCGGCCGATCCCTTGGTAAGGGTAACGGTCTGTTGGCTCTGGGAGGAAATCTGCTCCAGGGAGGATGAGGTCTCCTCGACCACGCTCGCCTGCTCCGAGGCGGTATCGGAGAGCATTTGGCTGCTGGAGGAAATTTCCTCGGCTGCTGCCGCCACCTGGGTGGAACTGGCTTGGATATCGGTGGCGGCCCGGCCGAGGATGTTGGTCAGCCGGACGGCCAGGGCGCGGGAGATGAACAATCCCACCCCCAATGCGATCAGGGCCAGGATCGCCACCCGCAGTTTGGTGGCGGCGGCGGCGTCCAGCATCACCTGATCGGTCATGATTTTCTCTTTGGCCTCGGCCCGAATCCGGTGGAGCGTTCCCTGGGTCTGGGCCAGGGCGGGAAGGGTCGTTTCGTTGTAAGTCCGCAGGGCCACCTCTAATCCTTCAATGCCTTGATCCAGCCAGGTCAGCACCTGCTCGATGTTGGCTAAGGTTTCCTTGGCAAAACCGCTGGTGCTGGTATTGAAAAAGGCGATCGCCTCCCGCCGCTGCCCTTTACCGAGCATGGCGTTGATTTCGCGGGCGCTTTGGTGGAGTTTGAGGTGGGGTTCTTCGATGGCGGTGATCAAGGCGTCTATTTCCGGACTTCCGCGTTTGCGTTCGGCGGTTTCCGGCGAATAGAGCCATTTTCCGAGGCCGCACTGGGTGTGGTCCATCTGGACGGTAAGGCCGGTGCTTTCCGGCCGCAAAAAGGCGTCCCTGACCGTGTTCATCCAGTGGAGATGGTCGATCGTCTTTTCATGGAGAAAGGTGCTCAGTTCATGGTCGGCGGGCCGGTACTGCTCCTTGATTTTAATCGCCGACTGGTGAAGGTTGGCGTGGGGCTGTTCCAGGGCCTTGAGTAGCGGGGCCAGGCTCGGCACCAGCCGCTCCGCCTCCTTGCGGCCTTCGCCGTAGAGCCACTGCCCCAGGCCGCATTTGTGATCGTCGGTCTCCACCTCCAGGGTGTGGATCGAGTCGTCGGTGAGCAGGGCATTGACCTTGTTGACCCAGTTGAGATGATCGACTTCCCGTTGGGCCAGCACCCCGTCCAGGCGGTTGCCGGCCACCACCTCGGTGGCGTTTCTGGTGATCGAGTCGGCCCCCAGGAAGCCGAAGCCGCCGCAGAGGATGAGGAGCACCAGCACCAAGGTAAAGCCGATGGTGATCTGCTGGTTGATGGTCAGGTCGCGGATCAGAGAGCTGCCTTCGGACGTTTTCTTCATCGGGATAGGCTCCTTTTTCAGGCCGCTTTGGACACGCTGAAGAGGGTATCCATCTTGAGTTCGGTGAAAAGTTCGTAGAGCGGGGTGGAAAGGCCGGAGACCGTCAGATTGCCGCCGTTGGTGGTGAGGTGTTTGTAGAGCAGCAGGATTTTGCCGATCCCGGAACTGCCGATGTGCTTGACCTGCTGGCAGTCGATGGTCACCTCGGTCACCTGGCCGAGATTAAGCTGTTTGATCCGGCTCTTCAGTTCCTCGGCCCCTTTTTCGTCCAGCACCCCGTTAAGGACGATGCGAACCCGGTTGCCGTCCTGGATGGTCTCGATGTTCATGGCTCTTCTCCGCGAAAAAAATGGTGAGCGTAGCTTGGATTACGTTTGACTCCGCTACTCTGCCCTGTCACTGTTAATTTAACAATTGATTACTGTTAAATAATTTTTTGCCAACAAGCAATGACTATTTCATCGTTTTTTGTGAAATATCAAGTAATGGGAACTATTGTGGCATGGCAGGTTGGCGGCGGTGCTTTTCAACGCCTGGCGGAATAGTTGACGGAGGCGGAAAAATCCGGTAAACAGCCATCTCTTGATAGTTTCTTTTCCTATCTTTAGCAGGAAGCGGCGGTATGAATCTTCGTAAATTTCTGGTGATCGGCGCCCTCTTTCTCGCCCTTTTTCTGATTGTTACCCTCTATTTTTCGATCAGGATGGTCGCCTCCTCGGTTTACAGCGATGTTTCTCTTAAACGGGCCTGGCAGACCGCCGACCGCACCTATGCCTCCCTCTATCAGGTGATGCGCCGGGGCTGGAGCCGGGCGGAAACCGAGCAGTTCCTGGCCAACATGAACCGTACCGATTCGGAGGTGGAGTCGGTGGTGATTTATCAGGGGCCGCGGGTCATGGAGCAGTACGGCCCCATCGAGCAGCCGCCGATTACCGGCGAGGCGGCGGCGGTCTTCCGGGAGGGCCGCAAGCAGCATCTCCAGGAGGGCGACACCCTTCGTTTTTATTATCCGATCGTCGCCGCTGATGAGTGCATGCTTTGCCATGTCAATGTTCGGCCCGGCGAGGTGCTGGGGGTGATCGCGGTTCAAAGCAACCTCGGCCGGAGCAGCGCCGAGTTCAGCCGGCTGATGCTCCGCACCATTATTCCCATCGCCATTTTTCCGGTTCTGGGGGCGGTGATCCTGGGGCTTATCCTTCATCGCCGGATTTTTTCGGTGATTCGTCGCTTCCAGGCCGATGTCGGCGGCCTGACCACGGTGGCCGATCTTTCCAAGGTGGAGCTTACCCCCGGCGGTTATCCCCTGGAAGAGTTCAACATCCTCAAGCAGGAAACCAACTCCCTGATCGAAAAGCTCAGGAAGATCGCGATCGACAAGGACACCCTGGAGTTTGAAATCCAACTCCTGGAAAAGCTGTTGATCACTTCCGAGGTGGTGCGGGACTGGCGCGACCATGTCAAGAGTCTGCTGGTGGAGATCAACAAGGTGATGGATATCCCCTTTATCTTCGCCATGTTCTACGTGGAAGACAAGGTGTACGAGCTGGAGGTTTTCTGGCTCCGCAGTCCCTCGCCGGTGATCAAGCGCCATTTTGAAAAGAACATCACCAACAATATCCGCCGGGATTTTCCCGAGCTGGCCAACTGCTCGGTGGAGCATCTGACCGCGATCTCTTTGGGCAAACCGAACGGGATCAATGAGCAGGACATCGATCTTCATACCAAGAAGATTTTCCTTGATTCTCCCAAAATCGGCGGCATTGTCGGGATCGGCCTGATGACCAAGGAGGCCCTGGATCACACCAAGCTGCTGGTGATCGAGGGGATTCTCACCACCCTCCTTAACGTGATCGGCTCGGTCAAGGCGATCTACAAATACACCCAGCAGGTGGAGTATTACGCCACCCGCGATCCCCTGACCGGCCTTTACAACCAGCGTTTCTTCCGCGATCTTCTGGAGCAGGAGATCGCCCGCGCCCGCCGCAACAACGGCGTTTTTTCGGTGCTCCTGATCGATCTCGACAATTTCAAGAACATCAACGACCGTTACGGCCACGCCTTTGGCGACAGTTTCCTGCTGGCAATAGCCGCCACCCTCCGGCAGCGGGAGCGGGCCGGCGATATTGTCGCCCGTTTCGGGGGCGACGAGTTCATTCTCCTGTTGCCGGAAACCGGCCAGGAACATGGAGTCGGGGTGGCGGAAAGGCTGGCCGCGGCGATCCGCGACGAACAACTGGCCGCCCCTGACTCCGCTCTGGCCGCCACCACCGCCACCCTCAGCCTGGTAACCTTCCCGGAACACGGGGCCACGATCACCGATCTTTTGCTGATGGCGGAAAAGATCATGGCCAAGGCCAAGGATGCCGGTAAGAACCATCTGCTGCTGCCCGGCGGCGATGACCTGATCGAGCTTTTCCGGGGCAAGAGCGAAATGGCGATGCTGCTCAAACGGGCCTTGGATGAAAACAAAGTCATCCCCTATTTTCAGCCGATTTACGATTTCCGGCGGAAACGGATCGGCGGTCATGAGGTGCTGATGCGGATTCGCGGGACGGACGGGGAGTTGATCGTGGCCCAGGATTTCATTGAAGTCGCCGAAGAGATGGGGATCATCAACCGGATGGACATCGTCCTGATCGAAAAGGTCTTTGAGCGGATCAGGCTGGAGAATTACCAGGATTTGATCTTCCTCAACATTTCGCCCCGGGATCTGGTTCATGCCGAATTCATGGCCTCCATTCACCGGCTGGTGGAGGCCTACGGGATCAATCCCGGCAATATCGTTTTCGAGATCACCGAACGGGAGGCGATCCGCAATCTCAATCTGGTGGAAAAATTCGTTCTCGATCTCAAGATGAAGGGTTTCCGTTTCGCCCTCGATGATTTCGGCTCCGGCTTTTCCTCGTATTTTTACATCAAGAAATTCCCCATTGATTACATCAAGATCGAAGGCGATTTTGTCCGGGGAATGATGGACAACGAGGTGGACATGGCGGTGGTCGAGAGCATCGTGGTTCTGGCCCGCCGGATCGGGGTCAAGGTGGTCAGCGAGTTTGTCGAATCGGAAGAGGTCTTCCGGGAAACCGCCAGCCTGGGAGTCGATTTCGGCCAGGGTTTTTTCATCTGCCATCCTTCTCCCACCCTGGTTCACCGCCTGCCTGATCTCTCTTGAAGGGGGCACTTGAAGGGGACAGATTTGAAATCTGTCCCCGACTGCGCCCGACTGACTACGCGGCCGGGGCGTCGTCGGCTTTGTCCGGGGAGTCGACTGCCTCCTCCGGGATCGCCGGAGCGGCGGCGGCCGGGGCGGGAATAAGGGCGGCCAGGTAGCGGGCGCCTTTTGCCGCCTGATCGACGATCCGGCGGATATGGCTCATCTCTTCCAGTAAATTGAAGACCTGGGTGACCGCCATCGTGCTTTTGGTGCCGGCCCGCAGCAGCATGGCTTTCAAGTCCCGGTATTCTTCCTCCAGGGCGACCGCCAATTCGTCGAGTTGAGTGGCGCTGAATCCCTCCCGTTCCGGTTCGGCCATATCCAGCAATTTAATTACCCCCTGCCGGTAGTGGCTCACCGCCTGGGCCACCTCTTCGTGGTCCAAAGGTCGGATGGTGGTGTGAAGCTGGGCGATCGCCAGGGCCATTTCCGCCACCTCGTTGTAATAGCCGGAAATGCGCAGGGTATTGGGCAGTTTTTCGTCCAGTTCCTTGGGCAGGGGATTGTGGCGCAGGAGATTGACGAAATCGCCGGTTTTGTCGGTTAGCCGCAGAAGAATCCGGTTCTCCGTTTCCATCCGGCGGGTGGGGCCGGTTTCGCTGCTGATCGCCGCCCTTGCCAGCCGCCGGGCGATGGTTCCGATCCGGCCCAGTTCCAGGGCCAGGGCATGAACCGCCAGCACCGGGGTGGCCACGATGTTTTGATCCAGATACTTAGGTCGGCCTTCGTCCTCTTCCACGGTGCGGAACCGTTTTTTGAGGAATTTGACCAGGGCCGGGGTCAGGGGCAGGATCAGCAGCACCCCCTGGACGCTGGCCGCGGTGTGGAACAGGGCCAGGATTTTGGTCGGATTGGGATCAAGGTCAAGCAGCAGGCGGGCCTGGGTGATCAGTTGCAGGATCAGGGGCAGGAGCAGCAGGGCGGCGAGGCCGGAAAGGAGGTTGAAGAGCACATGGGCGCTGGCCACCCGCTTGGCGTTGGGAGTGGCCCCGATGGCCGCCAAGGCGGCGGTGGAGGTGGTGCCGATCTTGGTTCCGATGATCATCGCGGCCCCGGCATTAAGGGAGAAGAGGCCGGCGGCGACGGCGGTAAGGGCCAGGGCGACGGCGGCGCTGGAGGACTGCATGGCCAGGGTGAGGAGAAAGCCGAATCCCAGGTAGAGCAGCAGCCCGATGATCCCCCCCGGATCCGGGCCGCCCAGGGCGAGTTGGGCGCTGATCCCGGCAAAGGCCTCCTTGAGGATGTCGATCCCCAGGAAGAAGACCCCGAAGCCGGCCAGGGCCTCGCCCAAGGAGCCGAGGCCGCCGGTCCCCCGCATCATCCGAAGGAGCATCCCGATTCCGACCGCCGGCAGGGCAAAGACCTTGATCTCCACCTGAAAACCGATAAAGGCCACCAGCCAGGCAGTGGCGGTGGTGCCGATGTTGGTGCCGTAAATGACGGTTATCGCCTGGCGCAGGTTCATCAGCCCGGCGTTGACAAAGCCGATTACCGCTACCGTAACGGCGCTGGAGGATTGCACCAGGGAGGTGATCAGGGCGCCGGAGAGAATCCCGGTCAAAGGGGTGCGGGTGGAGCTTTCGAGGATCCGGCGGAGGGTGGAGCCGGCCGCCAGCTTGAGGCCGTCGGTCATCAACTGCATCCCCAGCATGAAGAGGCCGAGGCCGCCGATCAGCCCGGCGATGGCGGCAACGGGTGAGCTGGTCATGGCTTAATCCTAAAATTACAGCTTGTAGGTTTTGAATCCATCCAGTTCACCCCCTGAATTCCGGTATGGCACGCCGCATGAACTCAGCGAAGAGCGGCACGGTAAAGGCCATATCGCCATGGGCCGGGCTGTACACCATGCCTTTTCGGATCAAGCCGGCCCGCAACGGACCCAGGGTATTGATCCTGACCCCTAATTTTTCGGCAACCTCCGCCGTGCGGTAGGAGCCTTCGCCCAATTCCGCCATGGCCCGTAAAAAATGCTTTTCCCGGGGTGTCAACCGATCAAAACGAACCCGGAAGAAGTTTTCGTCCAGGCGCTTGGAGACCAACACGCTGGATTCCCGAACAACTTGCGGGCTGATCGGTGAAGTCTTGGCATGATTCCAGACCTGATAACCCCACTCCTGTAGAAAATATGGATATCCTCGGGTCATCTGAAAAATTTCCCGCAATGCCTCAGGCGTAAATGACTCGCCGGCCGCCTTAACGGGATCTTGGAGCGCCTTGTCGGCATCCGGTTCCGGGAGGGGGCCGATTTCCGGAAAGCTGAACAGGCGCTCGGCGTATGATTTTGACTCCCCGGCCAAACCCGGCAGAATAGGCAGGCCTGCGCCGACCAGCACCAGAGGCAGTTGGCGCTGCTGCATTTTGTGCATGGCCATGATCAGGGCACTCAATTCTTCCGTCCTGAAATACTGGATTTCATCGATCAGGATGGCAACGGCTACGCCACGCTCTTGGGCCGCCTCTCCCACAGCTAGAAACAGGCTGGGCAAATCGACTTCAAGATCACCGCTGTCGGCGGCGCCAGGCTCAGGTTCAATGTCCAACCCGATGTCGAAGTCACCCACTTTAATCTTGATGGTGCTGACAAAACTCTTTAGCACGGCAAGCCCGCGCCGCGCCTTGTCGCCTGCACCGGCAATCCGGTCCAGTTCGAAAAACAGGCGGCGCAGATGGGGCGCCAGCAACGCGGCCAGCGGCTTTCCCTCGTGTGCCTCGATCAGGATGGTGCGATAGTCATCTGTCTGAGCCATCCGCTCAATTTCATTGAGCAAGACTGTTTTGCCAACCCCCCTCAGGCCGGTAAGCAACAGGCTCTTTTCCGGCCGCCGGACACGAACCCGGCCCAACAGCACCCTGGCCTGCTCCAGCACCCCGTCACGCCCGGCCAGTTCCGGCGGCGGGGAACCGGCCCCGGGAGAGAAGGGATTTTTGATCATGTCCATGATGGAGTCACCTCTAGCAAATTATACATATTTATACTAACTATTCAGTAGAAATATCTAGAAATGAGTGCCGGCCACGAAGTGTCTGCTTGAGCCACCGCCGCAACGGGTGAGCTGGTCATGGCTCGCTCAGGTCGTTGCTGTCGATGTAGGCGTAGGCGCTGTGCTTGTGGATCGACTCGAAGCTTTCCACCCCCACCGAGAACCAGTCGATGGCCGGATGGGCCAGGGCCAGTTGCGCCACCTTGCGGGCTGCGTCCTCCACGAACATGGGATTGGCGTAGGCCTGCTCGGTGACGAATTTTTCGTCCGGCCGCTTGAGCAGGGCAAAGAGTTCGCAGGAGCCGCCGGCCTCGGCCATTTCGATCAGCTCCTCCAGCCAGATGAATTCGCGGTAGCGGACATTGAGGTTGATCTCCGCCCGCTGGTTGTGGGCGCCCGCCTCGCTGATTTCGCGGGAGCAGGGGCAGAGGGTGGTGGCCTCCACCCAGACCGAGAGAAGAAAGGCCTCGTCCGCCCCGATCCCGCCGGTAAAGCGGCAGGTGTATTCCATCAGGCTGGGGGTGGCGCTGACCGGCGCCTTTTTTTCGAGGAAATAGGGGAAGGTCATCTCCACGTGGGCCGAATCGGCCCGCAGCTTCTCCTTGACTTCGGCCAGGAGCCGCCGGAAGATCCGGTTGCTCATCTTGGCCTGGTGACGGTTCAAAACCTCGACAAAGGCGGGGACGCAACTGTCGCGGTATTGGCGGGGCAGGTTGGCCCGCAGGTCGATGGCGGCCACGGTCTGCTGGAGGCCGCCGCCGCGTTCCCGGACCGTGATCGGATAACGAATGTTGCTGATGCCGACGCTTTGAATGTTCATCGTCCTGCCCTTATACCCGGTTTCCGCTTTTTGCGGAACAGGAAACCGTTTGGAAACCGTTTGTAATCCGGCCCGAGTTATGGTTTATGGGGATGATCGGCGATGACGGAAGCAGCTCTCAGAATAGACAAATGGCTTTGGGCCGCCCGCTTTTGCAAAACCCGCTCCCAGGCCGCCCAGGCGGTGGCCGGCGGCAAGGTTCAAGTCAACGGCGAGCGGGCCAAGCCGGCCCGTCTGGTGCGGCCGGGGGACCGTTTGCGGATCACCAAGGAGCCCTTTACCTTTACGGTGATGGTGCTGGCGATCAGCGAGCGCCGTCTGTCCGCCCCGGAAGCCGTCAAATTGTATGAGGAAAGCGAGGAAAGCCTGGCGGCGCGGGAGAAAATCCGGGAAGAACGGCGGCTGTTGCGCCAGGCCGGGCCGATTCTTCCGGCCGGCCGTCCCGGCAAGCGGGACCGGCGTCTGATTAAACAGTTCATCCGCAAGGATGAGTGAAACAATGGCAAGGAGAAAAAGATGAAAAAAGCGGAACGCGCCCTGATCAGTCTTACCGATAAATCGGGGATCGAGGGTTTTGCCGGCGAGCTGGCCAAGCTGGGAATCGAGATTCTTTCCACCGGCGGCACGGCCAAGAAGATGCGGGAGCACGGGATTCCGGTCAAGGACGTGGCCGAGTTCACCGGCTTCCCCGAGATGTTGGACGGCCGGGTCAAGACCTTGCATCCCAAGGTCCACGGCGGCATCCTCGCCCAGAAGGAAAACCCGGAGCATCTGCGCCAGATGGCGGAGCATGGGTTGCAAGCCATCGACATCGTGGCGGTCAACCTCTACGCCTTTGAGAAGACGGTGGCCGATCCGGCCTGCACCCTGGCCGACGCCATCGAGAACAT
>DIKC01000031.1 GCA_002421565.1 Desulfobulbaceae bacterium UBA5628
CGCCGTGCCTGCTCGACCTGGTAACCCGGATCGGCACGGCCGCGGATGATCTCGGCCGGGCGCTGGGCCGGGGGGCGCAGGACTTTGCCCGCGCCCGCCAGCACGAGGAATCGGCCATGGTTGTCAAGGGGCTGGAACTGCCTGCCTACGACCCCCGAGGCGCCTACGGCATGTCCCTGGCCTATGCCCTGTCCACCCGCGGCGGCTGCCACTTGCGCGCCTACCCGGTGAGCCATGAAATCCTACGCAAGCCGGTGGCCACTGACCGCTTCACCTACAGCGGCAAGGCCAGGATCATCAAAATCGCCGAGGATCAGAACGCGGTGGTGGACTCGCTCAGCGCCTGCAAGTTCATCTTCTTCGCCGCCGGTCTGGAGGAATATGCCAGGGCGTATGCGGCGGTCACGGGGCTGGCCGCGACCGCCGAGGATCTCCAGAACGCCGGGGAGCGCATCTATTACCAGGAACGGATCATGAATGCCGGAAACGGCTTCACCGCCATGGACGACGATTTGCCGCAGCGCTTTTTCACCGAGGCCGGCAGCGGGGACGAGAGCCTGCCGATCAAGCCCCTGGACCGGGAGGCCTTCCTGGCGGCCCGGGCGAAATATTACCGTATCCGCGGCCTGGACGAACAGGGCCGGCCCACCCCGGAAAAAATTACCGAGCTTGGCCTGGGATGAAGGAACTGGCGGAAAAATATGCCCGGCGGCTGATAATCGCCGGCCTGGCCGAGGCGCCCCTGGTCTGCGGGCTGGAAGACGAAATCGTCTGGAACCGGGAGGACGATCGCTGCGCGATGCTGGCCCAGGTCATTGCCGGCATGCACTGCAATGCCCTAATCTGCGCGGAACCGGCCGAGCCCTACCGGACCATCCTTTCCTTCCTGGTCCGGAAATATCCTATTGCCATCACCCCCGGCGACTGTGAAACCCGGACCTTCCTTCATGACCTGCCGGTCAGCAGCATCTTTAGCGCCGAGGCCATCCTGGCCCACCTGCACCGGCGCAAATCGGTAACCGTCGCAGAGGCCAAGAGTCTGCAGATCGTCACTTTCGGTACGGTCAGCCCGGAGCAGGCTTTTGTCACCTTCAGCTCGGTCTGCTTCTCCGCCTTTGTCCTCTTTTTCGCCGACTACCTGGCCGATCTCCGGGCAAGCCGGGTAACCGCTGAGGAGCAGGCAGCCTTTGCCCGGGCGGTGTCCCTGCTCAATCCTCCTCCCGCCGAGCCGCCGGAGCTGCTGCGCGGGCCCTTCACCAGCGAGAACCAGGTCATCGCCGCCATGATCGAGGCGGGCCTTTATACGGTGGGGTTCCGGCTGGTGGACTCCTATTTCGGCAACATCTCCTGCCGCCTGGACGACACGGTGTATATCAGCCAGACCGGCAGCTCCCTGGACGAGCTTGCCGGTTGTATCGACCCCTGCCCGCTGGACGGCTCATCCTGCGCCGGCATTACCGCCTCAAGCGAGCTGGTCGCCCACAACGAAATCTACCTCCGCAAGGCAAGCCGCACCATCCTGCACGGCCATCCCCCTTTTGCGGTGATCCTGTCCATGGATTGCGACGTTGCGGACTGCCCCAACCGGGGCCAATGCCACGTCCGCTGCAGCCTGGCCCGGTTCATCCGTGATGTCCCCATCATCCCCGGCGAGGTGGGAACCGGCCCCACCGGCCTCTGCCACACCCTGCCGCCGGCCATTACCAACCGGCGCGGGGCCATCGTCTGGGGCCACGGGTTGTTCACCACAGGCACCACCGACTTCAACGAGCCGTTTAGCAATCTGCTGGATATAGAAAATATGTGCCGGCAGGAATATTTTGCCCGGATCCGGGCAGCAACTGATCAGAAAAACAAGAATTGATGCTCCTGCAAGCCGCGCAAACAGGCTTCAGGAATGATGACAAAGCAATGAGGCTGCCTTATTTCAGGGGTTCCCCAATGAATGCGGCTCGCAGGAACTCCCGGTTGAGGCGGGCGATGTTGCGGATGGAAATCCCCTTGGGGCAGACCGCCTCACACTCCCGCTGGTTGGTGCAGTTGCCGAAGCCTTCCCTGTCCATGGCCTGGACCATGGCCAAGGCCCGCTGCTCACGCTCCAACTCACCCTGCGGGAGAAGAGCCAGCTGCGAAATCTTGGCCCCGACAAAGAGCATGGCCGCCGCGTTGGGACAGGATGCGATGCAGGCCCCGCAGCCGATGCAGGCGGCGGCGTCCATGGCCTGCTCGGCCTTGTGCTGGGGCACCGGGATTCCATTGGCGTCCGGCGCGCTCCCGGTATTGACCGAGATGAAGCCGCCGGCCTGGATGACCCGGTCCAGGGCGGAGCGGTCCACCACCAGGTCCTTGACCACCGGAAAGGCCTTGGCCCTGAAGGGCTCAATGGTCAGGGTCTGGCCGTCCTGGAAATGGCGCAGGTGCAGCTGGCACAGGGTGGTCTCCTTCGCCGGCCCGTGGGCGATTCCGTCGACCACCGCGCCGCACATCCCGCAGATCCCCTCCCGGCAGTCGTGGTCAAAGGCCACCGGCTCCCGGCCCTCCAGGGTCAGCCGCTCGTTGAGGACATCCAACATCTCCGGAAAGGACATATCCGTGTCCAGCCGCTCCAGGCGGTACGCCTCGAACCGGCCAGATGCACCGGCTCCGGCCTGCCGCCAGATCTTGAGGTTAAGGGTTATGGTTTTCGCTGCCATTGCGTTGTCAGTTTATTAAAATCCAGGTTCATAAAGTCATGTTGGAGTTCGCTTTGCTTAACCCGGCCACCACTATTCTTGTCGGTGTCGGCGTCGGTATCGGCATCGATTGGGCTTTCGTTCGATACCGATCCGATACCGACCCCGATTAATTTTCGTTACCCGTCGAGTGATGACCCGTACGTTCTACTTATAACTGCGCTGCGAAGGAGTCACGTTCTCAAATGCCAGCGGCTCCCGGTGCAGGACCGCCGGCCGGCCCTCGCCCGCGTATTCCCAGACCGCGACATGGGAAAAGTTGGCATCGTCGCGCAGGGCTTCGTGCTCGGCGGTCTGGCTCTCATCGCGCAGATGACAGCCGCAGGACTCCTCCCTGGCCAGGGCGTCCTGCACCATGATTTCCGCGAATTCCATGAAATCAGCCACCCGGCCGGCCCGCTCCAGCGACTGGTTCAACTCCTGTCCCGATCCCGGAACCGCCACCCGGTCCCAGAACTCCTGCCGCAGCTCAGGGATGAGGGCCAGCGCTTTCTCCAAACCCTCCCTGTTGCGGGCCATGCCACAGTGATCCCAAAGAAGCAGGCCCAGCCGCCGATGCAGGGCGTCCACCGTCTCCAGACCTTTCTTGCCGGTCCCCCGGTTCTTCAACAGGGCAGCGATGCGCCGCCCGGCCTCCTCTTCCACCCCGGCGAAAGCGGCATCATCGGTGCTGAGGGCAGCGGCTCCGGCCTCAGCCAGATAATGACCGATCGTATAAGGCAGGATGAAGTAGCCGTCGGCCAGGCCCTGCATCAGGGCCGAAGCGCCCAAGCGGTTGGCGCCGTGGTCGGAGAAGTTGGCCTCGCCCAGGACAAACAGGCCCGGTATGGTGCCCATCAGGTTGTAGTCGACCCACAGGCCGCCCATGGCGTAGTGGACCGCGGGATAAATCATCATCGGCTGGCTGCCGGGGTCCTGGGCGGTTATCCGCTCGTACATCTGGAACAGGTTGCCGTACTTCTTCAGGATCACCTCGATCCCGTCCCGCTGAATGGCGTCGCGGAAGTCCAGGTAAACCGCCAATCCGGTGTCCCCCACCCCCCTGCCCTGATCGCAGACCTCCTTGGCATTGCGCGACGCCACATCCCTTGGCACCAGGTTGCCGAAACTGGGATACTTGCGTTCCAGATAGTAATCCCGCTCTGCCTCGGGGATATCCTGGGGCTTCCTTGTGTCACCAGTCTTTCCGGGGACCCAGACCCGGCCGTCGTTGCGCAGACTCTCGCTCATCAGGGTGAGCTTGGACTGGTAGTCGCCGTGCACAGGGATACAGGTGGGGTGAATCTGGACAAAGGCGGGATTGGCAAACCCTGCACCCCGCTTGTACGCCCGCCAGGCAGCGGTGACGTTGGAGGCCATGGCATTGGTGGAGAGAAAATAGACATTGCCGTAGCCGCCCGTGGCCAGGACCACCGCATGGCCGCTGTAGCGCTCAATATGGCCGCTGACCAGGTTCCGACAGACGATGCCTTTAGCCTTGCCGTCGATGAGCACCAGATCCATCATCTCCCGCCGGGGATACAGGGTCACCCGGCCGGCCGCCACTTGGCGCATCATCGCGGAATAGGCCCCGAGCAACAGTTGCTGCCCGGTCTGGCCCCGGGCGTAGAAGGTGCGGGACACCTGTGCTCCGCCAAAGGAGCGGTTGGCCAAGGTGCCGCCGTACTCACGGGCAAAGGGAACCCCCTGGGCCACGCACTGGTCGATAATCTGGTTGCTGACCTGGGCCAGGCGATAGACATTGGCCTCCCGAGCCCGGAAATCGCCCCCCTTGATGGTGTCGTAAAACAGCCGGTACACGCTGTCGTTGTCGTTCTGATAGTTCTTGGCGGCGTTGATCCCGCCCTGGG
>DIKC01000167.1:0-232 GCA_002421565.1 Desulfobulbaceae bacterium UBA5628
ACGATCTTGCGGCAGATCGCCAGGCCGATGCCGCTGCCCTCGTATTGGCCGCGGGGATGGAGCCGCTGGAAGACCCGGAAGAGGCGGTCGAACTGGGCCGGATCGATTCCGATCCCGTTGTCTCGCACCGTAAACCGCCACTTTTTTTCTTCCCGCGACACTTCCAGCTCGATCAGCGGCCGCCGTTCCGGGGCGCGGTATTTGAGGGCGTTGCCGATCAGGTTCTGGAAGA
>DIKC01000167.1:274-25672 GCA_002421565.1 Desulfobulbaceae bacterium UBA5628
GTCCCGGATTTCCGCCGCGCTTTCCTTGATCAGGGGGGCGAGAAAGAGCAAGGCCTCGTCCACCGCCCGGCGGCTTTCCATTTCCGTCATCGGCTGGCCCAGGCGGCCGACCCGGGAGTATTCCAGCAGGGAAACCAGCATCTGATCCATGCGGACCGCCCCATCCTCGACGAAACCCAGGTATTTGCGGGTCTCGTCGTCGAGCTTGGCGGCCAGCTCCTTGTCCAGCAAGCGGATATAGCTGCTGATCATCCGCAGGGGCTGGCGCAGGTCGTGGGAGGCGACATAGGCAAACTGCTCCAGTTCGGCGTTGGAGCGGGCCAGGGCGGTGCTTTGGGCGGCCAGCTCTTTTTCCAGGCGCTGCTGTTCGGTGACGATCCGGCTGATTCCGAACACCCCGACCACCGTCTTGCCGTCCGGCGCGAGCAGGGGCCATTTGTTGGTGCTGACCCAGCCCTGTTTGCCGGCCGCGTCGTAATAGGGGTTGATCTTGTTCAGCACCGACTTGCCTTCCTGGAAGAGCGGCAGTTCTTCTTCGCGGTAAATTTTGGCGGTATCCGGCGGGAAACAGTCGAAATC
This sequence comes from Desulfobulbaceae bacterium UBA5628, assembly GCA_002421565.1. GTDB lineage: Bacteria > Desulfobacterota > Desulfobulbia > Desulfobulbales > Desulfurivibrionaceae > UBA5628. The sequence continues at coordinate 854 of DIKC01000167.1, forward strand.
GTTTTTGCCGACCATCTCTTGCCAGTGGCGGTGGCCGGTGATCTCGGCCAGGGTGCGGCTGCAGAAGACAAAACGGTTTTCCTGGTCCTTGAAATAGACGAAATCCGTGGTCTGCTCAAGAAAGGCCTCGAAGTTGCGGCTGAACTTGAGCAGTTCCTGTTCGGCGTGGCGTAAGGCCTGCTGGCGCCGCTGATGGGCAAACAGGCCCAGGCCGGCGGCCAGGAGCAGGGCGCTGAATAAGCCGCAGTTCCACCAGAGGGCGTGGCGCCAGTCGGCGTAAATAACCGCCGGGTTACGGTTGATCCCCACCACCAGAGGGAAATCCATCTGGATTGCCGGTGGGAGGATGGTGCGCATGGCCATCAGCCGTTCTTCCCCGGTGAGATAACTCGTGCTTCTGAACAGGTTTTCCTGCTGCTTTCTTTGTTGGTGTTGGCTGAAAAAACTGGCGGGGTTGGTCATATCCTTGCCGGTCAGCTCTTGCTCGTTAAGTTTCGGTGGCGTAGGCCGTAGGAGAAAAAGGCGGCCACTACCATGGATCAGAGCGATTCGCATATCCGGGGCATAGAGCACCGAATCGAGCAGGATGCTGAAATAGTCCGGGTCCAGGGTGACGCTGGCCACCCCGGCGAACTCCCCATTAGGGCCGCTGATCATCCGGGTGGCGCTCATCGCAAAGACGCTTAGAACGGTCTGGAAGGGGGGGGAGAGATAGAGCCGGTTCGGGTCTGGATTGGCCAGGGGGGTTTGGAAATAATCGCGATAGCTGAAATTCCGTCCCATCAGTTCCGGCCGGTTGGCGGCGATTACTTTGCCTTGGGCGTCTGAGACCAGGAAGGTGCGCACCCCCGGCATGGCGGCGGTCATGGCGGCCAAGCGTTGATTGGCCCGGTCGGGATCATCGGATCTGCGCCAGACGGGCAGCGATTCAATGGTGCTGGCCAGGGCGCTGTTGACCGCCTCCAGTTGGCGGCCCAGATTATCGGCCACGATCCGGGTCTGGGCCAGCATCCGCCGCTCTTCGCGGGCGGTGACTTCCCGGTATTCTCGCTGGAGATCATAGGCCAGGAGCAGGGCCAGGGCGAGGGAAAAAAAGGCAAAGAAAAGCCACAGCCGGGCAAATTCCCCGGCCGGGGCGCTCTTCCGCTTGTTTTGGGTGGCAATATCCGGCATCCGTTTCAACCCGTAGAAATTTTTCGCGGGTAAAATGTCAATATACTATATTATGCGGCCATGAGTAACGATACCAATCAGCAGACCCTGGACGCCCTCTCCCGGGCCTTGGAAATCGCCGATCTCGCCCTGGAGCGGGCCGAACACGCCGACAGCGCCAAGGGCCGTTTCCTGGCCCAGATGAGCCATGAGGTGCGTACCCCCTTAAACAGCATCCTGGGGCTGACCGAGCTGGTGCTGGCCACCGAACTCAGCGATCAACAGCGGCAATACCTGGAGATGATCCGCGATTCCGGCCGGCACCTGCTGACCGTTCTCAATCAGGTGTTGAGCTTTTCCAAGCTGGAAAAGGGCCACCTGGAACTGGAGCAAGCCACCTTTGATCTGCCCGCCCTCCTCCGGGAGGTGATCGCCCCTTACCAGCCGCAACTGGCCCAACGGGGAGTGGGCTGTGAACTGCTTTTGCCTCCCGATCTGCCGCGGGAGTGGCGGGGCGATCCCGCCCGCTTGCGGCAGATTCTGGTCAACCTTCTGGACAATGCCGCCAAATTCACCAGTCAGGGAAGGATCACCCTGGGCGCGGAGATGATCGCGGAGGATGGCCATCCCTTCCTCCATTGCGCGGTAGGCGATTCCGGGATCGGCATTGCCGCCGACCGGGCCAGGGAAATTTTCGCCCCCTTTGCCCAGGCCGACGGCTCGGTGAGCCGCCGTTTCGGCGGCACCGGCCTGGGGCTNNTCGACAACGGCATCGGCATGGCGCCCGACACCCTGGATCAACTCTTCACCCCCTTCACCCAGGCCGAGGTGTCCACCACCCGGCGCTTTGGCGGCACCGGCCTGGGGCTGACCATCTGCCGCCAACTGGTGGGCTTGATGGGCGGCCGGATCTGGGTGGAAAGCGCGGAAGGCAAGGGCAGCACCTTTCATTTCACCATCCTCCGCCTGCCCCCGGTCAGCGAGCCCCAGGCCTCTTTGCCGGTGGCCGGTATCCATATCCTGGTGGCCGACGACGACTATGTCAATCGGCTGGTGACCGGGGAGATGCTCAAAAACCAGGGCTGGCGGGTCACTTTGGCCGCCGACGGGGAAGAGGTTATCGCCCGCCTGGCCGAGGATAAAATCGACCTGCTCCTGCTCGATATGCAAATGCCGGGGATGGACGGTTATCAGGCGGCCGCCGCCATCCGGGCGCGGGAACGGGAGAGCGGCGGCCGCCGCCTGCCGGTGATCGCCATGACCGGCCTCGATTCCGAGGAGGATCTCGCCCGCATCCGGGCCGCCGGGATCGACGGCCATCTCCTCAAGCCCTTTAACCGGGATGCCCTGGTGGCCGCCGTTTTTCGCCATCTCGCCATTCACCCCTGATCCAGCACCTCCCGGATCGCTTTGGCCAGATCCGCCTGCATTACCGGTTTCATCAGCAGCCGTTTCACCCCCATGGCTTGCATTTTCTTTTCGTTGATCAGGTCGCTGAAACCGGTGCAGAAGATGATCGGCAGCTTCGGCCGGATGGCCAGCAGGCGGCTCGCCAGTTCGACCCCATTTAAGTGGGGCATGGTTATGTCGCTGATTACCAGATCGTAACGATCCGGTTCCGCCTCGAATTGTTGCAGGGCCTGGCCGGGATCGCTGCAGGCGGTCACCCGGTATCCCAGTCCGTGTAAGATTTTTTCCAGCATGTCGGTGATCACCTCGTCGTCATCCACCACCAGAATCCGCTCATCGCCCGTGGCCCGTGGCATTGGGGCCGGCGTTTCTTGCCCTTGCCCTTGCTCCTGCGGCTGGGCCTGCCGGTAGCTCGGCAGATAGACATGAACGGTGGTGCCCTTGCCTTCCTCGCTGTAAACCGTGATGTGGCCGCCCAGGTTGCGGACAATGCCATGCACCGTCGGGAGGCCCAGGCCGGTGCCTTCGCCCTTGGCCTTGGTGGTGAAATAGGGATCGAAAATCCGGTCCATGATTTGGCGGGGAATGCCGCAGCCGCTATCGCTGACCGCAAGCCGGAGATAAGGGCCGGGTTTTAGTTGCAGTTCCTGGATGTAATCGTCGGCCCCCAGGGTCACCCGGTCCAGGGAAACCGCCAGCACCCCGCCGGTTTCCTTCATGGCGTGAAAGGCGTTGGTGCAAAGGTTCATCATGATTTGATGGATCATGGTCGGATCGGCCAGCGCCAGATCGTCTTGGGGATCAATCGCCTCGCGGATTTCAATGGTGGTGGGCAGGGAAGCGCGCAGCAGCTTCAGGGCCTCCTTGACGATCAGGTGAATTTGCAGGGGAACCAGTTGCTTTTCGGTTTGGCGGCTGAAGCTTAAGATCTGCTTGACCAGTTCCTTGGCCCTCAGGCCGGCCTTGCCGATCTCCTGGGCCGATTCCCGCAGGGGGCTGTCAGCCGGCAGGGCGTCGGCAAGAAGGGCCGAGTAGCCCAGGATCGGGGTCAGGATATTGTTGAAATCATGGGCGATACCGCCGGCCAGGGCGCCGATCGCCTCCATTTTCTGGGCCTGCCGCAACTGGTCTTCCAGGCTTTTGAGTTTGCTGATGTCGGTGGCGATCTCCAGCCGCACCAGCCGCCCGTCCGGCCAGTGGATCGCCTGATCCCGGCAGTCGAACCATCGCTTGCTGACCGTGTTTTCAAATTTCCAGATATAAACCCCGGCCGGCCGGCCGTCGGGGGTGCGCAGTTTGTCGTTGGTGCAGAAGGGACAGGGGCCGTTCTGGCCCTGTTGGAGCACCTGCCAGCATTTTTTGCCCACCGCGTCCTCGCCGAAGAGTTCCCGGCCGAAGCGGTTCAAGAAAAGCAGGTCGTGGTTGTCCATGTCCGCCACATAGACCAAGGCATCCATGTTGTCCATGATCGTTTGAAAACGGGCTTCGCTTTCCCGCAGGCGGGCGAAAGGCATCCGCACCGTGCTGCTGAACACCGCCTGATAGAGGAAAATACAGGCCGCCACCTTGTAGATATGGCCGAGCAGATTGAAGATGTCGGTGACCGCCGCGTAGAGGGTAAAGGCGAGTTCGCTCAAAATCGAGGTCAGTACCACGGCCAGCAGGAGATCCACCGGCCAGACCCGGGCGGCAGTCCGGCGCTGGCGATAAAAAAGGATAGCGGCAAGGGCCAGAATGGCGATGATCAGATACTCCACCCCGATTTTAAACGGGGTCAGCCCCTGGCCCGCGATGAAGGTGCGGGGCCATATCCGGGGCTGAAACAGGGCCAGCCAGACGATCAAGCCGGTGAGGGCGAGGAAGGCGGCCAGCAGCCAATGGCGATGCCCCGGACGGCGCAACGGCGAGTCCGGCAGAATAGCCACCTGGAGCATGGCGAGGGCAAAGAGCAGCCGGGCCGAGAGCCAGAAATTGATCGCCTTTTCCGGGCCGGACTCGGTGATCAGGGCCGGCATCCCCTGGTAGGAAAGGGTGTGGTGAAAATCCAGGATGGCCACCGCCAGCAGGGCGCAGGCCAGCGCCATATGGCTGGCCGGGGTTTCCCGGTGGTACGAGTTCCAGAGCAGACCGCAGATCATCAAGCTGACCACGATCGAGAGGACCTCGAGCAGAATATGAGCCGGCAGGCTCATAAGGTGATGCCCTTGCAAGGCGTGGATCGGCGGCAGCCACCAGGCCAGGGCAAAAATCCCGGCCAGGATGATCAGGGGGGTACGTATTCCTTTAAATTCATGCATTAGGCGCCTCCCGAGGTTCGTGGCTACTCTTCCGCCAGGGAGAGCAGGGTTTCTCCATGCAGCGAGAGGGAAAAGTTCATCTCTTCGATGACAAAGCTCCAGCTCAGGCAGGGCGGGGCCGGGCAGGTGAAGGGGCCGGAGAGTTTTTCCGGCAGGCCGAGGCGGAAGCTCTGTTCCGGCGGCAGCACCGTGGCCAGGAAGCGGCCGGCAATGGTGTTGAGCAGTTCGGCCAGAAAATCGCCCTCCACCTCTTCATCCACCTCTCCCAGCACCGGCCCGTACACCATCTCGGCCAGGTACTTGAGCAGGGCGTGATCCATGAACATTTGAAATTCAGCCTGAACCGGATCATGGATCAGGAGCGACACCCCCTTGGCCGACTGGTCGTAAAGGGGTTCTTGCGGGGCGGGCCGCACCTCGGTAAAGGCGGTGTTTTCCATAATCTCCGACACCACCTCCAGCATCTCTTCGCCCCAAGGGGTTGTTTCACTCATGGTTTTCTCCTTCCGCCGGCCGCAAGTCATGGAGCAGTTGGTTGAGTCTGGCCGGAGATACCGGCTTGTTGAGCACCCCCAGCGCCCCCAGGGCGAGCAGTTCCTGCTCCTTGGCCGGATTGCCGGCGCTGGTGATGATCAGCACCGGCAGATCGGCCATTCTGGGGTTGGCCTTGATCCACTTGAGCAGGGTCTCGCCATCCATCACCGGCATGGTCAGGTCGGTGAGCAGGAGATCGACCGGCTCCCGGCGGATTTTTTCCAGGGCGTCCCGGCCATGCTCGGCCTCGATGATCTCCGCCTCCCGGAATCCGGCAATCTCCAGGCAGCGGCGGATGAACATCCTGGCCGTGCCCGAATCATCGACAATCGCAATCCGCATAACTCCCTCCCTCTTAAAACGCCTCGGCCGCCTGGGCGAATTCCCGTTCCACCCGCAGCATCACCTCGGCCAGGCCGTTTTCATCCAAATCCACCTGCTGTTCATAGTCGCGATCCAGGCTGTACTGGAGGGCATCGGCGCCGGTGCCGACCCCGGACATCATGGCGACAATGTCGGCCAGATGGACGACATAGAGCAACGGCCGCCATTTGGGGGGCGCCAGGGCCGGTTGATGATGGAGGCGGCACGCCTCGGGCAGGGGCGAGGGGAGTTGCCAGCGGCGGCACAGTTCATAGCCCGCCTCGGCATGGTCGATTCCTAGAATCGCCCGTTCCGCCGCCAGATAATCGGCAAACTTTTTTTCCTCGATGGCCTGGCGGATCTTGCCGGCGGTGTGGAGCAGGTAGTCGGAAATCACCGCCTTGCCGAGATCGTGGAGCAGGCCGCAGGTAAAGGCGAGTTCGTGGGGCACTGGCCGGCGGGCGCGGCCGGCAAGGATTTTAGCGGCAATCGCGGTCTTGAGATTATGCCGCCACAGTTCCCCTTCCTCGGCCGCGTAGCCGGCGAGTTTCTTGCCGAAGATCAGCCCCGCCGCCTCGCTCATGGCGGTGCTCACCACCAGTTCTTCCCCCAGCAGGGCCACTGCGTGTTCGATGGAGTGAATCTCCACCCGGCGGGCAAAGGCGGCGGAATTGACCACCTTCAGCACCCGCGAGGTGAGCAGGGCATCATGCTTGACGATTTTGATAATATCGGCCAGTTCGTGTTCCGCTTCCCGGCTCAGACTCAAGAGCCGGGAGGCGGAGCCGGAGAGCAGGGGCAGATCGCCGATCGCCCGGCGGACCGCTGCTTCCTTCTGTTGCCGGTTCATAGCTCCCACTCTCCCTTGGCGGCGCAGGAGAGAAAGACCCGCCCGCTCCGCACCGAAACGGTTACGGTGCGGCTGAAGCCGCCCCCCACATCCTCGGCCACCGGCCCCATGCCCAGGGGCCAGAGGATTTTTTTAAGGGCCAGAATATTGCGCTTGCCGATGTTGAAGGTGTTGTTGGCGTCCATGACGTTGGCCCCCCCGGCCATCTTTACCACCATCCCCTTGGCGATATTGGCGCTTCCGGTAAGGGCGCTCATCGCCTTTAAAATCGCGGGAATGCCGGTGTCGGCAAAATATCCCGGCCGTTCCCGGACAATATCCGGGCTGATCCCGGAATCGGGCAGGGCGACATGGATCAGGCCCGCCGCCCGGCTCGGCTGATGGAGAAAGATCACCGCCACGCAGGAACCGAGGGCAAAGGTCTTGATCACCTCCGCCGGGTTGCTGGAGACCGCGAACTCTCCCACTCCCACCACCTTGCTGGTCGTCATCGCCGTTGCTTCCCGTTTATTCCTGGATCAGTCCCAGCTTGCGCAGTTCCGCCAGCAGTCTGGCCCGTTTGATCGGCTTGACCAGATAGCCGTCGCAGGAGCCCTTGACCAGGGCGGCCATGATGTTCTTGGGATCGTCAAGGGCGGTGATCATCAGGATTTTGACCATGTCCGAGCCGCCGATCCCCTGGGTATGCTCCAGCGCCCGGATCTGTTTCAAGGCCTCCTGGCCGTCCAGCCGGGGCATCATGATGTCCAGGCAGACCAGATCGTATGGTTCCCTGGTCACCAGCGAGCGGGCATAGGCCGCCACCGCTTCCTGGCCGTCGCCGGCCAGGTGCACCAGCCCGAAGGGAGAGAGAATTTCCTGCAACACCGTCCGGCTGATAAAGTCGTCTTCCGCCACCAGAATTTTCATGGTCTCGCTCCTTTTTACGCTTGTTGCCGCCAGTCGGGCTGGGCGAAAAAATTGATGATCCGGTTGATTTCCCCTGCCAGTGGAACCATCACCTCGGCGGCTTCGCTCAGGTCGCCGGACGCTCCGATTCGTTCCAGTTGCCAGGCCAACCGGCGGGCCTGTTCCGCCCCAAAGGTGCCCAAGGGGCTTTTCAGGCCGTGGGCCAGCCGTCGCACTCGTTCGGGGTCGCCGGTCGCGATGGCCGCCCGCAAGTCGCTCAGGGCCTGGGGCAGGGCGGTCTGGAGATGCTCCACCAACTGGGTCAGCACCTCTGGCCGGTCGCCCAGATTTTCCTTGAGATCGCGCAAATCAAGCGCGTCGTGGTTATTCATTTCGCTACCTCACGCTTGCAGTTCGGCCAGGGCGCCGACATCGAGAATCAGGCAGACATCGCCGTTGCCCAGAATGGTGCAGCCGGAAACGCAGCGCGCCTCGCCGATTTTGCCGATGTATTCGGAAAGCCCCTTGATCACCGTCTGCTGCTGGCCCACGATTTCATCGACCAACAGACAGATGTTGCGGCCCTGGTTTTCCAGCAGAATCAAAATCCCCTCCGCCATCGCCTCGCGGGCCCCGGCTATCTGATGGAGGCGATGGAGCCGCAGCACCGGATAGAGCCGCTCCCGCACCTTGACCATCTCCTGGCCGTCCGGGGTGACGGTGATCATCGCCGGGGTCGGCCGGAAGGATTCCCGGATCGAGAGAATCGGGATGATGTAGCGGCTCTCGCCGCACCTGACCATCATCCCGTCGATGATCGCCATGGTCAAGGGAATCCGGAGGGTGATCCGGGTGCCCTGGCCGGCCTGGCTATCCACATCGATCTTGCCGTTGATCTGGTTCAGGTTCTGCTTGACCACGTCCATCCCCACTCCCCGGCCGGAAACATCGGTCACCTTGTCGGCGGTGGAAAAACCGGGGAGGAAGATCAGGGCCGCCACTTCCTTTTCGCTCATTTCCGAGCCGTCGCCGCTGATCAGGCCCCGCTCCACCGCCTTTTTGAGGATTTTGTCCCGGTTAAGCCCCCGGCCGTCATCATCGATTCGGATCAGCACCTCGCCTTCCTCGTGGCTGGCGGCAAGGCGGAGGACGCCGGTATCGTTTTTGCCGGTCGCCTTGCGCTCCTCCGGGGTCTCCAGGCCGTGATCCATGGAGTTGCGGATCAAATGCACCAGGGGGTCGGTGATTTTCTCGATCACCGTCTTGTCCACCTCGGTCTCGGCCCCGGCCAGGATCAGATCCGCCTTTTTGCCGGACTTGCGGGAGAGATCATGGACCAGGCGGGTCATCCGGTTAAAAAGCCCGGCAACCGGAATCATCCGGATGGCCATGGAAACCTCCTGCAACTCCTTGACGATCTTGCCCATCTGCTGGGCCGCCTTGCCGAAGTTCTCCAGTTCCAGCCCTTCCAGGTCGGGACTGTTGATCAGCATGTTTTCCGCGATCACCAGTTCGCCGATCAGGTTGATCAGAGTGTCGATTTTCTCCACGTCCACCCGCAAATCCTGGCGCTTGACGGCAATGGCCGGGGCAACGGCCGGCAGCGGCTTGCCGGCGGCCTGTTGTTGACTCGCCAAGGCCTTGGCGACCTCATCGCTTGCAACCAGCCCCTTGTCCACCAGCAGTTCGCCGATGGGTTTGGCCTGTTCCGCCAGGGCTTCATCCAGGTTGTCCTCGCTGATGCTCCCCTGGGCCACCAGGATCTCCCCCAGGCGGGGCGATTTTGCTCTGGCCGCGCCGTTGCCCCAGCCGGTTGGAATCAGATCGTCGAGCAATTCCAGGTAAAGGTCGAGGCCGTCGATTCTGCCCTTGCCCCCTTCGCTGATGTCGGCCAGGGCGTTTTTCAGCACATCGCAGAGATTGAGGAGGGCGTCGGCGGGCCGCGCCTTGGGGCCTAAGGCCCCGGCTTTGGCCACGTCAAGGACGGTTTCGATCCGGTGGCTGAGGCGTTCCAGATCGGCCAGCCCGACAAAACCGCAATTGCCCTTGAAGCTGTGCATCTTGCGGAACAGTTCGCCGATCGGGGCCGCCTGGTCGCCGTCATGGCTCCAGGTCAGCAAGCCTTGCTCCACCTCCTGCAACTGATCGCCGGCTTCCTGGACAAAGGCGGCCAGCATTTCCGGGGTGATCTCGACATCCATCTCCATTTCCGCCGGAACCGGCGTTGCGGCGGGAGCCGATTTTGCCGGCTTCGGTGGCGTCGCTTCGCCCAGGCTCTTTTTAAGGGCGGCGGTGAGTTCGCCGGCCGCCTCCGCCATGGCCTGGTCGTTGAGGCCGGCCGCCACGCAGTCCAGGGTGGCCCGCATGAAATCGCAGGTTTTACAGAGGAGATCGACATGATCGGCGCTCATCGCCTGGTCGCCTTTCCTGATTTTGTCGAGCAGGTTTTCCGCCGCATGGGCGGTGGAGGACATGAAGGAGAAGTTCAAAAAGCCGGCGCTGCCCTTGATTGAGTGGAAGAGGCGAAAGACCTCGTGGAGAATCGGCATGTTCTCTTCGCTGGGGGAGAAATCGCCATTCTTGGTGAACTCCCCGAAGCCGACGATGGTCGGTTCCAGATTGTCCAGCAGATCGGTGCATTCCTGGATGAATTCCTGGACGATTTCCATCTGTTCGGCATTGTTTTGGTCGGTCATGGCATCCTTCCTTTCCGTCAGGCCAGTAAGGCCAGCGAGGCTTCCGCGATATGTTCCAGCGGCACCAGTCGTTCGGCCCCGCCGTTGGCAAAGGCCTCCTTGGGCATTCCGAAAACCACCGAGCTTTTCTCATCTTGGGCGAGGTTGCGCGCCCCGGCCTTGTGCATCGCCAGCATCCCCTCGGAGCCGTCCCGGCCCATGCCGGTCAGCATGATCCCCACCGCGTTGCGGCCTGCATGCTCGGCCACCGAGTGCATCATCACATCCACCGAGGGGCAGTGGCCGGAGACCTTTTCCCCGGCCCGGCAATCCACCTCGTAAATGCCGCCGCTTCGCCGTACCCGCAGGTGTTTTTCCCCCGGCGCGATCAGAATCCGGCCCGGCATCACCCGGTCGCCGCTGGCCGCTTCCTTGACCTGCATGGCGCACAGTTCGTTCAATCGTTCGGCGAACATCCGGGTAAATCCGGCCGGCATGTGCTGGACGATCACCACCCCCGGGGTATTGGCGGGGTAGCGGGTGATCACCTCGCGGATCGCCTCGGTGCCGCCGGTGGAAGCGCCGATGGCGATGATCTTGTCGGTGGATTCGGCCAGGGATTTGGGGGCGCTCAGCACCTTGCCGCTGAACAGGGCGGCCCGCCGTTCTTTCCAGTGGGAGACATTGGCGGTGGAGGCGATCTTGACCTTGGTGCGCAGCTCCATCAGCATGGCGGTGAGCCCCCGGGCTACGTCGGTGCTCGGCTTGGTGACGAAATCCACCGCCCCGGCCTCCAGGGCGTCGAGGGTGATCTGCTGCCCCCGCTTGGTCAGGGCGCTGACCATCACCACCGGCAGGGGATACTGGGGCATCAGCCGGCGCAAGAACTCCACCCCGTCCATCCGGGGCATTTCCACGTCCAGGGTGAGGACATCGGGCTGCAATTCGACGATCTTGTCGCGGGCGACAAAGGGGTCGGGGGCGCTGCCCACCACCTCGATGCCGGGGTCCTTGGCCAGTCCCTGGCTGAGGATGGTCCGCACCAGGGAGGAATCGTCAATCACCAGCACCCGTATTTTGCGGCTTTGTTGACTCATGGCTTCCTTTTGCTAGCGCCGCCGGTAAACCGCCGGCATTACATATTCAAAATCTTCCTGCTGGCGGCCCAGGGTTTCGGAATGACCGATAAAGAGGTAGCCGCCCGGCTCCAGATGCTGATAGTAGCGCCGCACCAGGGAGCATCTGGTCTCAGCGTCGAAATAGATCATCACGTTACGGCAGAAAATCACCTGGAACGGCCGCCGAAAGGGAAACTGGCGGTTCATCAGGTTAAAGCGGCGAAAGGTCACCTGGCTTTTCAATTGCTCCCCCACCCGCCAGTCGCCGTTGGCCAGGCGGCTGAAGTATTTGTGCTTGATGGCGGCCGGAATCCGGCTTACCTGGTCGTCGTCGTAAATCCCTTGGCGGGCGCGGCTCAAGGCCTGGTCGGAGATATCGGTGGCCAGCACCCCGGCGCTCCAGGCGTTATATTCCGGCCCCAAGTGTTCCATGGTCAGCATGGCCAGCATGTACGGCTCTTCCCCGGATGAACAGCCGGCGCTCCAGATCCTAAGATCGCGTTCGTTGCATCGTCGCGCTCCTTCGATCAGGGGCGGCAGCGCCGTTCGGGTGAAAAAATCGAAGTGGGCCTGCTCCCGGTTGAAGTAAGTATAGTTGGTGGAAATCCGGTTGACCAGCTTGTCGAGAGCCGCGCCGCCGCGATCGTTGACCACCGCCTGGTAATAATCCTTGAAAGAGCCGAAGCCTTCGTCCCGTAACAATTTCCGCAAGCGGCCCACCACCAGGGAACGTTTCTGGTCGGTGAGGTTGATGCCGAAACGATCATAAACCAGGGTGCGGATCAGACGGAATTCCTGGTCGTTGATGTCGAGGCTGTTTTGCATCGCGCCGGGGCGGCCTGGCGGCCGCCCCTCCCCTTGTTGATGGTTAGTATTTGCCGAATTCCCGGTCATCGAGGGCGATTACTTCGCTGGGCCGGGGCTTTCTGCCGGCTTGTTCCTCGCCGTGGCTGTCCCAGCCTCTGAAGTTGGAACCGCCGCCGTTGCCCTTGCTTTTGGCCGGCGAAGGCAGGGCGCGTTGCCGGCGCATGGAACCGCCTTTGATGGTGAAGGTGGCCATCAGGCCCCGCATATGATCGGCTTGGCTGGAAAGCTCTTCCGCTGCCGCCGCCCCTTCCTCGGCATTGGCGGTGTTGGTTTGGGTCACTTGGTCGATCTGGCTCAAGCCCTCGTTGACCTGGGAAATACCCTGGGCCTGTTCGTTGCTGGCGGCGGCAATCTCGCCCACCAGATCGGTGGCCTTGGTGATGGCGGTGACGATCTCCTGCAACGATTCGGCGGTTTTGGCCGCGATTTCGGTGCCGTTTTCGGTCTTGGCCACCGAGCCTTCGATCAGCTCGGCGGTCTCCTTGGCGGCCTTGGCGCTGCGGGCCGCGAGATTGCGCACTTCCTCGGCCACCACCGCGAAGCCCTTGCCGTGGCGTCCGGCCCGGGCCGCTTCCACCGCCGCGTTCAAGGCCAGGAGGTTGGTCTGGAAGGCGATTTCATCGATCACCTTGATGATCTTGGAAATGTTCTGGCCGGCCTGGTTGATCTCGCCCATGGCCAGCATCATCTTTTCCATCTGGTCGTTGCCGGTTTCCGCCGCCTTGCGGGCCTCGCCGGCCAACTGGTTGGCCTGGGTGGAGTTCTCGGCGTTGAGTTTGGTCTGGGAGGCCATCTCGGTCATCGAGCTGGTGATCTGCTCCAAGGAGGCGGCCGATTCGGTGGCCCCTTGCGACAGGGACTGGCTGGAACTGGAGACCTGGGCCGAACCGGCCGCGATCTGTTCGGTGGCAGCCAAAATCTCGCCCACGATCCGGTTCAAATCCTCATGGGTCTTGAGCAGGGAGGTGCCGATCACGTCCTGGTCGTCGTGGGGCTTGACCTCGGAGGTGAGATCGCCCTGAGCCAGTTTCTGGAGGGCCGCTACCACCTGATGCTGGAGGGTGTCGGCGAATTCATCCATGGTCTTGGCCATCTGGCCGATTTCGTCGTCGCGAACCATCTTGAGCCGGTTTTCCAGCCGACCCTTGCCCATTTCATTGAGCATTTTAACGGTAGCGCCGATCGGCACGGTGATCGAGCGGGTCATAAATATCGCGATTACCACTCCCAGGGCGAGGGCGATCAACAGGCCGATCACCATCATCACCGAGGCGGCGCTCAGGGCGGAAGCGGCGCTGGCGGCGATTTCGGTGGTGTCGTTCATCCCCATCTTGGCGGTTTCCTGGGCCGCTTCCAGCGCTTTGGCGCCCACCGTTACCCGCTGGTTGTTGACCTCCTGGAGTTGCTGCCAGTTGGCGGCCAGCTCCAGCATGTTTTTCTTGTAGGTGTTGCCGGCTTCCTCGATTATATTCAACCGTTTGTGATCTTCGGCCGAAGTGGTCATGGGGCGTATTTCGCCCAGCTTTTTAGCGACCTCGTCAAAGTTTTTCACCGCCTCATTGATCAGGGCCGGATTGCGTTCCGCTTGGGCCCGCCAGGCCGCGATTCGGGTCAAGTTGCCAAGGTCGATGATCTGGTTGCCCATGGTAATTTTATCGGCCCGTTCCAGCAGTTTGGCTGTGATCTCCTTGCTGTTGATCTGTCCGGTCAGCTTTTGATTCTGGTCAGAGGTGTAGTCCTCGGCGCTTTTCATGAAAGTCTGGGCGCTATTGTCCATGTCGATTCGGTTTTTGGCCATTTTTTCGTTCAAGGCGACGGTGGTGTCGGTGAGCTTATTGTATTCATTCACCTCGCCGCGGATCTCGGCCACGTGCTCTTTCAGGATTTCCAGATGTACGGCCTTTTCCGCCAGGGCTTGGGCCTCCTGGAGCAGGGTGCCGACTTTGGCCAGATTTTCCCGGCCGGCCTTGAGAAAATGCTCTTCCTCGGTGTAGCCGTAGCCCCGCATCTCATACATCGCCAGCCGGGTGGTTCGTTCGATCTCATTGGCAATCGCCACTTCCGGGACATATTCTTCGTCCAGCATGGTGGCGTTGGTGCCCACCCGCTGCATATTGAAAATGGCCAAACCGCCCAGCAGACAGGCGATCACGATCAGAGAGCCGAAACCGGCCCCGATTTTCATCCCCAGGTTCATTTTCATGATTTCTATCCTCCTTAATTGCCGCTGGCGGCTTTGATGGTTTGCAGCTCTTCGTCGTAAAGCAGTTGTTCCACGTTGAGCAGAATTTTCACTTCATCGCCGATCTTGCCCATGCCCTGCAAAAACGGGCTGCTTTTGCCCTTGCTCATCTCCGGGGCCGGTTCCACCTGGGTTTCGGGGATGTCCACCACTTCCTGCACCTTGTCCACCACCAGGCCGATGGCGATATCGTCGATATTGACCACGATGATGCAGGTGCGCTCGTCGTAATCCCGTTCCGGCAGCTTGAAGCGAGCCCGCACGTCCATGACCGGAATCACCTTGCCCCGGAGGTTGATCACCCCCTTGAGAAAGACCGGCATGTCCGGCACCTTGGTAATGTTCTGGATTCCGATGATCTCGGTGACGAAACGGATCTCGATCCCGTAATCCTCCCCGTGGAGATGGAAAGTGAGGTATTTGTCCTTTTGGGTATCCTCATCGTCCTCGCTCCACTCTTCCTCTTCCAGCAGGTCTCGCGCTTTTTCGTTTTTGGCCATGGGCCTTCCTCCTCCTGCGTTGCTGGCGGCCGCCTCGGCGGCAGCCGGTTCAATCCGCGCCCCTGGCGTCGCCGCGGGCGCGGCGGCGAACCGGGGGGGAACCCTCAACCTGCCGGGATCATCCCGGCAGGCCTGATCGGCAAAACGGGTATCGACAAAGGCGTTGAGATCCACGGGCCGACCGATCCCCATCTCCCGGAGCATGTAATCCTGGATAATCGCCAGATCATCCCGCACCGGATAAAGATCGTCGTAAACAATGCCGGCCGGGTCGGCGAGGACGCCGGCCAGCAGTTCCGGTTGCAGGCCCAGATTGCCCTGGGGATCGAGGAAATTCACCGCGACCCTGGCCGCGCCGGCAATATCGGACGGAATGGCGCGGCCGGCCCGAACCATCATTTGGGTGAATTCCTGTACCGCCTCCGGGTGCTGTTGGATGATTTCGTCGCGGAAGACCACCACGCAGCAGGGATGGTGATCCCATATTTCGCTGGAGATAAACTGCTTTTCGGCGATGCCGGCGGCAATCGCCCGGCTGCCGATGGGCTCGGCCACCAGAAAACCGGCGGCCTCGGAGTTGTCGCGGAGGATCTCCGGCATGGCCACCGGCGGCGCCACCTCCAGGAGAACATTGATTCCCGGCTCGTTGGCCACTCCCGCCTTCAGGCCCAGTCGGTTGAAGTACTCATGGGCCAGGAGATTGTGGATCGACATCTTGTGGGGAATATAGAAGCTCTTGTTACGGAAGAATTGGGACTCGCTCTCGGTTTTTCGGTTTCGGCGCTTGCGCACGCAGATGCTGCCGTTGCGATGGGCAAAGAGCACCAGCTTGATGGGGGTCTGGTAGCTGAACATATCCATGGCCATGGGGGCCAGGATCAGGGCGCCGTCCACCTCGCCCTCCTCCAGTTGGGCCTGCAAGGGGTTCCAGCCCCCCAGGCAGCAGGTTTCCAAGGCGAAGTGAATCGGGGTCTCGTGGGCGCTGTCGATGCGTTCCTTCAGCATTCCCAGGGCCAGATGGTCGGTAATCTGGATGTGGGCCATGCGCAGCCGCGGGCGGCCATCATCGGTCATCCTGAGGGCTTTGGGGGGCTCGGCGGCGGGGGCAGGGGCATCCTCCGGATTCAGTACCCTGGTCATGGCGGCCTTCAGCTCTTCGGCGGTGAAGGGCTTGGTCAACACCCCGTTGGCCCCGGCCGCCATTATTTCGTTCACGTACGCCTTGTCGCCGTGGCTGGTGGCCATCAGAACGGGGAGTTTTTTGAACTTTTCCCGGCCGCGGAGCCACTGGACCAGTTGCAGGCCGTCCATGTTGGGCATGGACCAGTCGCTGATCACCAGGTCGATTTTCTCGCCGTCCTCCAGTTTGTCGGCGGCATCGCGGCCGTCCACGGCCTGGATCACGTTGGGAAAACCGGCTTCGGCCAGGATCTTGACTTCCATCCGGCGCATGGATTTGGCGTCTTCGGCCAGCAGAATTCGCATTTTCCTGTTTAGCGGCATAGCGCCTCCCCTGTGGTTGTCATGGTTTTTGGGGCGCTGTTTAAGCGGCGGCTTGCAGCTTGAACTTGGCCGTAAAAGTAAAGGCCGAACCTTTGCCGACCGAAGTTTTCACCTCGATCTCGCCGCCCATCAGCCGGACCAGACGCTGGGCGATCGCCAGCCCCAGGCCGGCCCCCCCGTGGATGCGGGTAAGAGAGCCGTCGGCCTGGCGGAAACTTTTGAAAATGCAGAAAATTTTATCATCCGGAATACCGCATCCAGTGTCTTTGACCGTAAAGCGGATGAGCGCCGCTTCCCGGTCGGCTTGCTGAAGATCAACCGCCAGGGAGATTTCGCCTTGGTCAGTGAATTTTACGGCGTTGTCCAGGAGGGCGGCAAGCGCCTGCTCCAGACGGGCCGGGTCGCCCCGCAGCAGCACCGGCACCTGGTTGCCGCAGCCAAAGGTCAAGTCCAGCCCTTTGCCCTCGGCCTCCTTGGCGTAGCGGAGATTGAGGGTTGCCAGCACTTTGTCCAGGTTGAAATTTTCTTCCAGTAGTTTGGTCTTGCCGGAATCGAGGGTGGAAAGTTCAAGCACGTTGCTCAGCATTTGATTGAGGGCGGTGGCGCTCTGGTCGATGACGGTCAGGTATTCCTGGATCGCCGGCGATGGGTTCATTTCCATAATCACGTCGGTCAGGCCGATGATGTGATTGAGCGGGGTGCGCAGTTCGTGGCTGACATTGGCGATAAATTCCGATTTGAGGCGGGAGGCTTCCAGGGCCTCGTCGCGGGCCTTTCTCAACTCTTCCACCAAGTGGAAAAGTTCCACCGTGGCCGCCTGCACCTCGGCCTCCAGTCGCTGCTGGTAGGCCTTTTCCATCCGGGCGTAGTTACGGTGGAGCACCGCCTTGCCCACGGATTTGAGCAGCGCCTCGGGGTCGGCGGGCTTGAGCAGATAGTCGAAGGCGTCGTGCTTCACCGCGTGCATCGCGCTTTCCAGGTCGGCATAGCCGGTGTGGAGAATCACCGGCACTTCCTGGTCAAGCTCCCGCAGGTGGGCCAGGAGGGCGATGCCGTCCATCCCCGGCATTTTGATGTCGGAAAGGACCACATCGTATTGCCCTCCCTGTTTGAAGGTTTCCAGGGCCTCGATCCCGTTATGACAAATCTCGGTTCGGTAGCCGCCTTCCTGGAGTACGGCCCTGATTGACTTAAGTACCTGCTGATCGTCGTCCACCACCAGGATGGAGGAGTTTTCTTCCGTATGCATGGCGCGCCTTTTTGTTTGAGTGATGGCGGGTGCGAGCCGGGTCAAGCTCGGGGAATACGCAAGCTAAAAGCAAGGATGGTGCCAATGGCAAATCGTCTTGAATTATCGAATAAAACAGGCACGGAAGAGTCTCTTCCGGCCTGGGCAATAATCCCGGGTTGGGAAATTTTACAGAGTAAAAAATACATGGTCTAAGCTTCGGCAAGAGCGTTCTTGCGTTGAATCTTTGGATAGGATAGTTTGAAAAGTGATCGGTAAAATCAAAACAGGGTAAGGATCAATGCGGATAGCCGCCTGGAAAACTTTGTTTATTGTCATGTTTTGCCTTGGGCTCCACGTCCAGGCGGCCAAGGCCCAGGAACCGATCCGCGGCGCCGCCGAGGATGATTTCCCGCCTTTTTCGGTGGTCGACAAGGCCGGCCAGGCCGACGGCTTTGCGGTTGAATTGCTGCGGGCCGCCCTGGCGGCCATGGGTCGGGAGGTTTCCTTTCGCCTGGGGCAGTGGTCCGAGGTGCGGGGCTGGCTGGAAAAGGGCGAAGTGCAGGCCCTGCCCCTGGTCGGCCGCACGCCGGAGCGGGAAGCGATCTTTGATTTCACCTTTCCCTATATGTCGGTGCATGGGGCGATCGTGGTCCGGGAGGAGAGCCGGGGGATCGTCGGCCTGGATGATCTGCGCGGGAAAGAAGTCGCGGTCATGTCGGGCGACAACGCCGAGGAGTTTCTCCGGCGGGAGGAGCGGGGAATAAACATTCACACTACCCCCTCCTTTGAGGTGGCCCTGCGGGAACTCGCCCAGGGCCTTCATGACGCGGTGGTGGTCCAGCGGCTGGTGGCCCTGCGCTTGATTCAGGAGGGCGGCCATCGCAATCTTAAAATCATCGACCGGCCCATCGAGGATTTTCGCCAGGACTTCTGCTTCGCGGTCCGGGAGGGCGACCGCGATACCCTGGCCCTGCTCAACGAAGGGCTGGCCCTGGTCATGGCCGACGGCGCCTACCGCCGGCTCCACGCCAAATGGTTCGCCGCCTTGGAATTAGGCGGCAAGGGTCCGATCGTGATCGGCGGCGACCAAGCTTACCCTCCCTATGAGTATCTGGACGAGGAAGGCCGGCCGGCCGGTTACAATGTCGATCTTTCCCGGGCCATTGCCCGCCGGATGGGGCTTGAAATCGAAATCCGGCTGGGTCCCTGGCCGGAAATGCGCGAGGCCCTGGCCCGGGGCGAGATCGACGTCCTCCAGGGGATGTTCTTCTCCCACGCCAGAAACCGGACTTTCGACTTCAGCCAACCCCATTTGCGCAAGGACGGAGTGGCGGTGGTACGGGCCGGGCGGGCGGAAGCGCCGGCCACCCTGCCCGAATTGGTCGGCAAGCGGATCGTGGTGGCGGCCGGGGACATCATGCATGATTTCGCCCTGGAGAACGGGCTTGGCGAGTACCTTACGGTGGTCGATACTCCCGAAACAGCCCTGCGGGAGCTGGCCGAGGGCCGGCATGACTGCGCCCTGCTTCCCCGCCTGAGCGCCCATTACTGGATCAAAAGGCACGGCTGGGAAAACCTGCGGGTGGGCAAGGGCGCGCCGCTTACCTCGGATTACAGCTATGCGGTGCGGAAAGGGGACAGCGCCTTGTTGGCCCAGCTTGGCGAAGGGTTGAAGGCGATCGGCGAAACCGGCGAATACAAAAGCATTCAAGAGCGCTGGATGGGGGTGCGGGAGGATTCATCCGCCGATCCGTGGGTGATTTTTCGCTATGTCGCAATGGTGGCCGGCCCATTGTGCCTTCTGGCCCTGGCATTTTATCTATGGTCCTGGTCGCTGCGCAAGCAGGTGGCAAAGCGCGTCGGCGAGTTGCGGGAAAGAGAGGCATTCATTCGGGCGGTCATTGACAATTTGCCGGTGGGGATCGCCGTCAATAGCGTTAGTCCGGAAGTCAAATTTTCCTATATGAACGACAATTTCCCCAGATTTTACGGGACGACCAGAGAGGCGTTGCAAAACCCCGACACCTTCTGGGAAGAAGTTTATGAGGATCCGGTTTTCAGGGAAGAAATCAAGCAGAGGGTGGTGGCCGATTGCGCCAGCGGCGATCCGGAGCGGATGCGCTGGGATGAGGTGCCCATTACCCGTAAGGGCAAAGAAATAAGCTACATCTCAGCCGTGAATGTCCCGGTTCCCGACAAGGGGTTAGTGATTTCCCTGGTCTGGGAAATCACCGAGCTGGTAAGGGCTTCGCGGGAAAAAGAAAAATTGCGGGGTCAGTTGCTCCAGGCCCAGAAAATGGAGTCGGTCGGTCGGCTGGCGGGCGGGGTGGCCCATGACTTCAACAACATGCTGACCGTTATTATGTGCAATGCGGAATATGCCTTGGCCCAGCTTCCTCCAGGCGCCCCCCTCCATGACGGCCTTGAGGAAATCCATAAAGCCGCTGTCCGTTCCGCGGCCCTGACCCGGCAATTGTTGGCCTTTGCCCGCAAACAGGTCATTGATCCCAAGGTGCTTGAGTTAAACGAAACCGTGGCCGAGATGCTTAAGATGCTGCAACGGCTGATCGGGGAAGACGTCAATCTGTTGTGGAAGCCCGGCCCGGCCGGCTTGAGGGTCAAAATGGACCCGTCCCAGCTTGATCAGATTCTGGTTAATCTTTGTGTCAATGCCAGGGACGCCATCAAGGATATCGGCAAGATCACCATCGAAAGCGATGTCGCGGTCTTTGACGAGGATTACTGCTTCAATCATCCGGGCTTTGTCCCCGGCGATTATGTCCTGCTGGCGGTCAGCGACGATGGCTGCGGCATGGATCGGGCGACGCTGGAGTTGATTTTCGATCCCTTTTTCACCACCAAGGAGCAGGGCCAGGGCACCGGCCTGGGGTTGGCCACGGTGTACGGTATCGTCAAACAAAATAACGGGTTCATCAATGTTTACAGTGAGCCGGGAAAGGGCACCACTTTCAGGATTTATCTGCCGCCGTTTACCGATGTAGACGTTTTGAGCCCAAAGGAAACCGCGGCAAGCGCGCCCCTTGGTCAGGGAGAAACGGTGCTGGTGGTCGAAGATGAGCCAGCCCTGCTTAAATTGACCAGCAGGATGCTCGATCAGCTTGGCTATACCGTCCTGGCGGCCGGTTCGCCCAAGGCGGCCCTGGCCTTGGTGGCCGAACACCACGACGCCATTAAGGCGCTGCTCACCGACGTGGTGATGCCGGGGATGAACGGTCGCGAGCTGGCGGAGCGGTTGCGCCGCTTCTGCCCGGAGATCGGAGTCGTTTTCATGTCCGGTTACACCGCCAATGTCATCGCCCACCACGGCGTTCTGGACGAAGGGGTGATCTTCCTCCCCAAGCCCTTCTCCAAAGAAGATCTGGCCATGAAAATCCACGAAGCGATTTCGTAGCAGCATCCGGAGCGTTCCGTAATTTGCTAAACCGTGGGCCGCTCTTCCAGTACTTCGTATACCAGCCGGTGTTCGTCATCGATGCGACGGGACCAGCAACCGGCAAGGGCGTATTTTAAGGCTTCCGGTTTGCCGACTCCCTCAAAGGGGATTCCCTGTTCGCGCTTTTTCGCCGCTAAAAGACGCTCTTTCATCGCCTCGCTTTTTAGGAGATAGGCGGTTTCTTTTTCCTTCCTGATGTTTTTCATCGTATTGCGGCCCGGTTCAGTCTTTAAACAGTAGCATATGCCATCCCTTTTATTCAGCGGGCTGGTCGTCAGGTATGCTTTACAGCCATGCCGGAAACAGTTAAACTCAGCCTTTCGTCATAACCAGGAGAATAAAATGAAAGACCTGATTTCGCAACACTGGCACCACCTGCCGATTAACGAGGTGGTGGAACTTCTTGAAAGCGACCGGGAAAAGGGGCTCGACCGTTTCGCGGTCGAGAACCGGCTGGCCGAATACGGCCCCAACGCCATCACCGCCCGGAAGGGGCATGGCCCCCTGATCCGTTTCCTGCTCCAATTTCACCAGCCGTTGATCTATATCCTGATCGCGGCCGGGGTGATTACCGCCCTGCTCGGCGAGTGGGTGGATTCCGGGGTAATCTTCGGGGTGGTGCTGGTCAACGCGGTGGTCGGTTATATCCAGGAAGCCAAGGCGCTCGATGCCCTGGCCGCCCTGGCCCAGACCATGACCACCGAGGCCACCGTTCTCCGCCAGGGGGAGAAAGTCCGGATTGCCGCCGCGCAACTGGTGCCGGGCGATATCGTCTTGCTCCAGAGCGGCGATAAGGTGCCGGCCGATTTGCGCCTGTTCAAGGTGCGCGACCTCCAGATCGCCGAGGCGGCCCTTACCGGCGAGTCGGTGCCGGTGGCCAAGGATCACGCCCTCCACGGCCGCGAAACCACCCTCGCCGACCGCCGCAACATGGCCTACGCCTCCACCCTGGTCACCTACGGCCAGGGAATTGGGATCGTCACCGCCACCGGCGACGCTACCGAGGTGGGGCGGATTTCCCAATTGATCGCGGCGGCCGATGATCTCGCCACTCCCTTGACCAGAAAGATCAGCGCCTTCAGCCGGGTGCTGCTTTACGTAATCCTCGCCCTGGCGGCGGTGACCGTGGTGGTCGGCCTGCTCCGGGGCCAGAGTTTCCTGGATATTTTTATGGCCGCGGTGGCCCTAGCAGTGGGGGCAATTCCCGAGGGGCTGCCGGCGGCGGTGACCATCACCCTGGCGATCGGGGTGTCGCGGATGGCCAAGCGGCGGGCGATTATCCGCAAGCTGCCGGCGGTGGAAACCCTGGGCAGCACCACCGTAATCTGCACCGACAAAACCGGCACCCTTACCGAAAACCAGATGACCGTTCAGGAGATCATGGCCGGGGGCGAATTTTTCACGGTGAGCGGCGCCGGCTACAGCCCCGAGAGCGGGGAGATCAGCGGCAAGGAGCAGCCCGCCACCGAACCTTCTCCGGCCCTGCGGGAGTGTTTGCGGGCCGGTCTGCTTTGCAACGACAGCCGGCTGCTGAAGGGCGAGGAGGGCTGGCGGATCGAGGGCGATCCCACCGAAGGGGCGCTGCTGGTGGCGGCCCGCAAGGGCGGCCTCGGCGAAGAGGAAGAGAGCAACGCCTGGCCCCGGCTGGATGCGATTCCCTTTGAGTCGCAGTATCAGTACATGGCCACCCTCCATGACGGAGGCCCCGGCAAACCCCGCCGGGTCTATTTGAAAGGCTCGCTGGAGGCGGTGCTGGCCCGTTGCCGCGGCCGGCTCGACGCCCAGGGCCAGGTGACGGACCTGAAGGATGTCCAGCCGATCCACCGGGCGGTGGAAGCGATGGCCGGTCAAGGCTTGCGGGTGCTGGCCCTGGCGATGAAGGAACTGGGGCCGGATGACCAGGAAATAAGCCATCGGGAGGTGGAAGGCGAGATGATTTTCCTCGGCCTCCAAGGGATGATCGATCCGCCCCGGCCCGAGGCGATTGCCGCGGTCAAGACCTGTAAAGCGGCCGGGATCATGGTCAAGATGATCACCGGCGATCATCCCGCCACCGCTGTTGCCATTGCCCGCCAGGTCGGCCTTTTTTCTTCCGGAGCGGCCCGGCAGGCCCCGGTGCTGACCGGCGCCGAGCTGGCCAAGCTCAACGATAACGAATTGATCGCCAGGGCCGAGGATACGGCGGTCTTTGCCCGCGCCACCCCGGAGCAGAAACTGCGCCTGGTGGAGGCCCTCCAGGCCCGGGGCCAGGTGGTGGCGATGACCGGCGACGGGGTCAACGACGCCCCGGCCCTCAAGCAGGCCGACATCGGAGTGGCGATGGGAATCACCGGCACCGAGGTGGCCAAGGAAGCGGCGGACATGGTGCTCACCGACGACAATTTCAGCTCGATCGAGGCGGCGGTGGAGGAGGGGCGGGGGGTCTTCGACAATCTGGTCAAATTCATCGCCTGGACCCTGCCCACCAACCTGGGCGAGGGGCTGGTGATCATGACCGCCGTCTTTCTCGGAGTCACCTTGCCGATCCTGCCGGTGCAGATTCTCTGGATCAACATGACCACCGCCGGTTTCCTCGGCCTTTCCCTGGCCTTTGAGCCCAAGGAGCCGGGGATTATGCTCCGCCCCCCCCGGCGGCCGGATTCATCGATTCTGGACACCGATGTGGTGATTCGGATTATCCTGGTGAGCACCCTGATGCTGCTCGCCTCCTTTCTCCTCTTTAAGTGGGAACTCGCGCACGGCGCCTCCCTGGAGCAGGCGCGGACGGTGGCGGTCAACGCCTTTGTGATGATCGAACTTTTCTACCTCTTCAACTGCCGCTCCCTGGAACACTCCCTGTTCAGTCTCGGCTTTTTCAGCAACCTCTGGCTGCTGGCCGGGATTGCGACCATGAGCACCATCCAGCTTTTCTACACCTACTTGCCGGTGATGAACCGCCTCTTCCAGAGCGCCCCCATCGGGCCGGAGGCCTGGGGCCGGACGGTGGCGGCCGGACTGGCGGTGTTTCTCGTCATCGAGCTGGAAAAAACCTTCTGGCGCAGCTACAAGGCCAAACAATCATGATCCACGGCAATGGCCTCAGCCGCCAGCACGGCAGCCAGATTCTCTTTCAGAACGCCAACTTTCAGGTACCGGCGGGAGTACGCACCGGCCTGGTCGGCCCCAACGGCGCNNCCAACGGGGCCGGCAAGAGCACCATTTTCCGGCTGATTACCGGCGAGGAGCAGCCGGATCAAGGGGAAATCTCCTGCGCCAAAAACACGGTGATCGGCTATTTTTCCCAGGAAGTGGGAGAGATGAGCGGCCGCTCCGCCCTGGCGGAAACCATGGCCGCCGCTGCCGAGGTGGTGCGGCTGGGCGAGGCGATCCGGGAGATGGAAGCGGCAATGGCCCGGCCCATGCCCGACGAAGAGCTGGCATCCCTGCTGGAACGCTACGGCAACGCGGTGGAGGAATTCGAGCACCGGGGCAGCTACGATCTGGAAAGCCGGGCCCAGGCGGTGCTCACCGGGCTCGGGATCGGGCCGGACGCCTTTAACCGGCCGGTGGAATCATTCAGCGGCGGCTGGAAAATGCGGATCGCCCTGGCCAAAATCCTCACCCTGAATCCCGATGTGTTGCTCCTGGACGAACCGACCAACCATCTCGACCTGGAATCGATTGTCTGGCTCGAGGAGTGGCTGGCCAATGATTACAAGGGGGCGGTGTTGATGACCTGCCACGACCGGGATTTCA